>WFOP01000368.1 GCA_015487985.1 Hyphomicrobiales bacterium | reverse complement strand
ACGATGGGCCTTGTACCGGGGGAAAAAATCATTGCGAAAGGTTTTGCCCGAATAGTCGAATATGACCGCGATATGGGTAGGGGCATCTTCCGCGTGGAAATCGGCAATCAGCTTGAACAGCATGTTGCAAAAACCGGAAACCGCACCGATGGGCAACCCGTCCGATTTGCGGGTAAGGGGCGGCAGGGCATGGTAGGCACGAAAGATGAATGTCGATCCATCAACCAACAGCAGGTGCATGAAGTCATCCAGTCCGGGGTAAAATCAAATCCATCCCAAGACTAATCCCCAACCAGCCCCATATGCTAGGGGTGATTTGCAGTTTCACACCATTGGCTGAAGGTCCGGGCGGACCAGGTTTTCAACTGGCCAGGGAAAACAGGAACTCGTCATATTCCATGTTTTTCCCCTCCAGGATATCCAGAAACATGCGGTGGGCGGCATTCATGCCGTCCCTGGCGTTGCCATGGCGGTTTTCTTCGGCCAGCAATGCCTGGTAAAGGGGAATTATTGCATCCCGGACAACCCTGCGGTCGGGAACGGTCCTGTTGGAATGATAGGAAATCACCTGGCCACCGGGGCCACGGCTGGCCGTGACATTGGCATAGACCCAATAATGATCTCCATTCTTGCACCGGTTGATGACATAGGCAAAAATCTCCTGCCCCCTTGCCAGGGTATCCCATAACAGCTTGAAGACACAGCGCGGCATTTCGGGGTGACGAATTATGGAATGGGGTTTTCCCAGCAACTCGTCTTCCCTGTAACCGGAGATTTTGACAAACACGTCATTGGCATAGGTTATGCGTCCCTTAAGATCGGTTTTTGAAACTATGATCTGGTGGTTTTCAAAATGCCGCTCGACTCCGGTCAGTGTAATTTTCCTGGACATGATGCTCTTCCCGATTGAGCAATCTGATTGAGCAATTTCCCCGTAGCCACCGAAATTGTGCGATTTCGGGGAACCAATTCTGCCATATGGCTATTTACGGCCCTGAACCAGGGCAGCCATTACCTGGGTTTTTCTTTGCCTGGGTTTTTCTTCATATCACCTCCATATCCCCCTGCCCCTGGCAAGACCTATATTGATATGGCTAATTTTCAAATTCCATTCGACTATGGAGTTTTACCGATAACCTGAGGAAGCCATTTGTGATCGCCCAAATGAAAGGCAATGTTTCGATTTTGAAACGGATGGGTCTTTTGCTGATACGCCCTTTTCAGAGCACTGTTCAAAGCGCCGTTTTCAACCTTGACTCCTGCCAGACAATTGCCCGGGGGAGGCTTGGATTGATAATTACAAAATATCAAGGATTGCAAAATCATTTTGCACCAAACATGATTGCGCAGCGGTACAATCTCGTTTAGGTTCCGCCCGATGTGCTGACAAACTGCTTGTCGCCATAAAGAACGCACCCGTAGCTCAGCTGGATAGAGCGCTGCCCTCCGAAGGCAGAGGTCACAGGTTCGAATCCTGTCGGGTGCGCCAATGTTTTCAATGGGTTAGAGGTTTTTGCAATTTGCCAAATCGGCTCTGGGCAGCACCGGGGCAGCACGCAATAATAATCTAAGCGCCTTAATTGCTGTATTTTGATTTCCCGTATTTTAGCCTGATATGCTCAAGCCGATGACACGTTGGGCACAGCAAAGCGAAGTCATTTATCGTAGTGTAGCGCTTCCCTTCATCCAATGGGTGTTTGTGGTGAACGTCTAACAGAGTTCGTGAATACTTTTTTAGCGTTTCAAGAACAGTTAGCGGATCAAATTTACAATCGTCACAATGTAACGTGTTTTCCCGTCATGTTCAAAACCGGGATTTGGTTCGCTAAACTGCTCAGTGATATATTCGATCACATACCGTCAGTGAAAAAAGGGATATCACATTCGCCGTTTCATGGCGGTATTCAGGGATAAAGAAGGCGAAGCCCTGCGCAGCCATGCCAGAAACATGGCCAGCCTGTTCCTGGATTCACGTCGTGATTTTGCAGATTTGAGCAAACGCTTAATGCAGTCCATCTCAAATGACGCAGAAATCCAAGTTGGAGGCCGCGATGCAAAATAACGAGCTTCCTGAATTTGACCGCAGGCTGGGCCGTAAAATCAGGGAGGCTCGACAGCTACGGGGACTTACGCAAACCGAATTGGGCAAAGCTCTGGGCGTGAGCTACCAACAGGTCCAGAAGAACGAAATGGGTAAAAGCCGGGTATCGGCAGAAAGGCTTGAGGCGCTTTGTAAGGTTTTGGATATGCCCTTATCGTATTTCCTGGGCACGAGTGAAATACCCCGAAGTCAGTGGCTGTTTCCCGCAGAAAGCGTTGCTGCTTCGCCGTCTCCGAGAGATGGTGCGCTTGTGGTCAGCTTTTCGAAAATCATCCATCCGGCATCATCCAGCGACACTGGCTTAACCGATTCCCGCGCTAGGAGTCCGTCTAAAAATCCGTACTCGCCATTGGTGCGGCTTGTCTTATGGCCGAGTTCTCGGATCACCATATCGGGCACGGTAATGGTATTCGGAATTATTTTAAGAATCTGCTCGCCAAATGAACAGGCGTGCAAGTTTATGAGCACGCTCGTATCTAGAACCAGAGGCGTCAGATCATTAGCGAGGGAGCTTGAACAAATCATCCGTTTCGCTCTCCTCAAGTTCGATTTGATCGAGCAGTACCCGCAAATCCAGACGCCGAATGTTCAGCAGCTCTGCTAATTGGCCTTCGGACATAAGCTCGCGCTTCCAAGCTGCGTACGACATCAGGCCCATACGGTGTGATACCGGTCGATCCGAATCGTCCCCCGTCGAGTCAGGTTTGACAGCCGTCTCACCCAGAACACCACGCGCTTGTGCATTGGTAATTCCGCCGTTGGCTTCAAACCACGCCCATATACCTTTCTTGACGAGGCCAAGTTCTTCCAGCCTGCGTACACAGGCTTCCCGAGAGATGTGATACTGATGGGCGAGTAAAATGACATGCCTGCGGGTGAGGGTGTCTATGCGGTTCACATCATCGCGCTGAAGTACAATATACCCTTGCTCAAAGCGCGATGAGGCAGTTCCTGACATTTCGCGCAAGGGCATGCGCTTTTCATATTGTCAGCAGCCATTATTAGTGCAACCATGACCCGGGTCATGAGCGATATCATTCTTGAAACTTCAGGGTTGAGCTTTTTCTACGGTACCCATCGCGGCATCGAAAATGTTTCTCTTGAGGTAAAAAAGGGCGAGGTATTCGGATTTCTAGGGCCCAACGGGGCTGGAAAAACCACTGCCCTTCGTCTTTTCATGGATGTGATACGACCCACCGCCGGCAGCGCAACCATCTTTGGGCTGGATTGCCAGAAACAGGGCGTTCAGATTCGCAGAAAAGTCGGATACCTCCCCGGCGAATTCAATCTCTACCCCAACATGACCGCCAGGGATTTTTTGAACGTATCAGCCTCCTTGCGCCAAACAGATGCCGATGATCACTTCCGCGAGCAGCTCTATG
>WFOP01000367.1 GCA_015487985.1 Hyphomicrobiales bacterium | reverse complement strand
TGGTTGCTCAGACCATTCGTGGTAAAAAAGTTGAGACAGCTTTGGCTGATTTGAGCTTTTCACGCAAACGGATTGCGGCGGCGGTGAAATCCACTTTGGAAAGTGCCATCGCAAATGCGGAAAACAACCACAATCTGGATACGGATAGTTTGATTGTCGCCGAAGCATTTGTTGGCAATTCCCTAGTAATGAAGCGCTTCAAGGCGCGGGCACGTGGCCGTGGCGCCAAGATAATGAAGCCATTCGCGAACCTGACTATTATCGTTCGCGAAGTTGAGGAGGCCGCATAATGGGTCAAAAAGTTAATCCAATCGGCATGCGCCTTGGCATCAACCGCACATGGGATTCTCGTTGGTATGCCAACAAGAATGAATATGGCGATTTGCTGCAGGAAGACCTGAAAATTCGCACGATGCTTGAAAAAACACTCAAGCAGGCTGCGGTTTCAAAAATTGTTATCGAGCGCCCGCACCGCAAATGCCGGGTATCCATTCACACCGCTCGTCCGGGCATTGTGATTGGTAAAAAGGGCGCAGATATTGAAGTCTTGCGCGCAAAAATCCGCAAATTCACGGATTCAGAAGTACACATCAACATTGTTGAAGTGCGCAAGCCTGAAGTGGATGCAACGCTGGTTGCGCAGGGAATTGCCCAACAGCTGGAACGTCGTGTGGCGTTTCGCCGGGCAACCAAGCGCGGTGTTCAGACTGCCATGCGTATGGGCGCTCTTGGTATTCGTGCCAACGTGGCCGGTCGTTTGGGGGGCGCGGACATTGCGCGTACTGAATGGTATCGTGAGGGACGTGTTCCTTTGCATACGCTTCGTGCGGACATCGATTTTGGTGTTGCCGAAGCCTCAACAACCTATGGTGTTATTGGCATCAAGGTTTGGATTTTCAAAGGCGAAGTGATGGAACATGATCCTTCCGCCCATGAGCGTCGGGCAACCGAAGCTGGTGGCGGCGGTGGCGGTCAGAAACGTCGCGAACCGCGTCCGGGTCAAGGGTAAGATAAATGCTGCAACCTAAACGTACAAAATTCCGTAAGGCTCACAAAGGCCGCATCCACGGGGTGGCAAAGGGCGGAACCTCTCTGACTTTTGGTCAGTATGGACTAAAGGCTCAGGAACCGGAGCGTATCACTGCGCGCCAGATCGAAGCTGCACGTCGTGCCATGACCCGTCACATGAAACGTGCGGGCCGTGTTTGGATCCGCATCTTTCCCGACCTTCCGGTGACTGCAAAGCCAACTGAAGTTCGCATGGGTAAGGGCAAGGGCGCGCCGGAATATTGGGCTGCCCGGGTAAAACCTGGCCGGATCATGTTTGAGCTGGACGGGGTGAGTGAAGAAGTGGCGCGTGAAGCGCTAAGGCTCGCTGCCATGAAATTGCCGATCAAGACGCGCTTTGTTAAGCGTATCGCTGACTAAGGATTGATTAGATGGATATCGCCGATATTCGGGCAAAAACGCTCGACGAGCTCAAAGATGAGCTTGAGACCCTAAAGAAAGAGCAGTTCAATCTGCGTTTCCAGCGGGCAACGCAGCAGATGGAGGACACGTCGCAGGTGCGTCGGGTTCGCCGGGATATTGCTAAAGTTAAAACCGTCATGCGCGAAAAGCGCGAAAACTAAGGGCAACAGACATGCCAAAACGAATTTTGCAGGGGACCGTTGTCTCCGACGCCAATGACAAGACGATTGTGGTTCGTGTGGAACGTCGTTTCGCTCATCCGCTTTACAAAAAAACAGTTCGCCGGTCGAAAAAGTACCAGGCGCACGATGAGACCAATTCAGCCAAGGTGGGCGATAAGGTTTCAATTCAGGAATGTGCGCCTATTTCTAAGAATAAGCGCTGGTCGATTGTTCAATCGGCTTAACAATTTGGTTTGGTTAAACGGCGAGCTCAGGTTCGCCAAATAGAAGAGAAGGCATCGAAAAAATGATTCAGATGCAATCAAATTTGGACGTTGCCGACAATTCAGGCGCAAAGCGGGTCATGTGCATCAAGGTGCTCGGCGGCTCCAAGCGCAAGTATGCGTCGGTAGGGGATGTGATCGTGGTTTCCATCAAGGAAGCAACGCCGCGCGGCAAAGTGAAAAAGGGTGAGGTGGCAAAAGCCATCGTGGTTCGTACCCGCTCAAACATCCGCCGCAAGGATGGCTCGGTTATTCGTTTTGATTCCAATGCTGCGGTTTTGGTGAACAATTCGAACGAGCCGATTGGCACACGTATTTTTGGCCCTGTTCCGCGTGAATTGCGCGCCAAGAAACATATGAAAATTATTTCGCTCGCTCCGGAGGTGCTCTAATGGCTGCGAAGTTGAAAAAAGGCGACAAGATCGTCGTATTGGCTGGCCGGGACAAAGGTAAAACAGGTGAGATCCTGAAAATCCTGGTTGCTAAAAACAAAGCTCTTGTGAGCGGCATCAACATGGTGCGTCGCCACACGAAACAAACTGCCACCCAGGAAGCGGGCATTATTGCCAAGGAAGCGCCAATTGATTTGTCGAACCTTGCCTATGCCGATCCCAAAGATGGCAAACCGACCCGCGTGGGTTTCAAAATTGTCGATGGTGTGAAAACACGCTTCGCCAAGCGTTCTGGAGAAACTATCAATGGCTGAGGTATTGGTGCCGCGTCTGCGGGCGCATTTTGAAGATGTGATCCGTGCCGGATTGACAAAAGAATTCGGATATAAAAATCCGATGGAAGTCCCGCGGTTGGACAAGATTGTGTTGAATATGGGGGTTGGCGAAGCCGTCAACGACACCAAAAAGGTTAAGTCTGCTGTTGCGGACATGACCTTGATTGCCGGTCAGCAGGCGCAAACGACGTATGCCAGCAAGTCTATTGCAGGGTTCAAGGTGCGTGAAGCCATGCCCCTTGGCTGCAAGGTGACACTTCGCAAACGCCGGATGTATGAGTTCGTTGATCGTCTGGTCAACATTGCTTTGCCACGGGTACGGGATTTCCGTGGTCTGAATGTAAAAAGTTTCGATGGACACGGCAATTTCGCCATGGGCATCAAGGAGCATATCGTTTTCCCTGAAATTGATTATGACAAAGTTGATCAAATCTGGGGTATGGACATTATCGTGTGCACCACTGCCAATACTGATGAAGAAGCACTGGCATTGTTGCGGGCATTTGACTTCCCATTTGGCCAGGTCAACTAACGGCTGAAGCGGAAGAACAGAGAGGAATTACTCAATGGCAAAAAAGAGCGCCATCGAAAAGAATAACAAGCGTCGCAGAATGGTCGCAAAATATGCGGATCGCCGGGCTACGCTTAAAGCCATGGTTGCGGATAAAACCGTTTCCCTGGAAGATCGGTTTAATGCCCAGTTGAAGCTGAACAAGCTTCCGCGTGATGCGTCTCCTTCACGGGTGCGTAACCGTTGTGAAGTTACGGGGCGTCCGCGCGCATTTTATCGTAAATTGAAAATGAGCCGTATTTCTTTGCGTAATCTTGGCAACCGGGGATTTGTTCCCGGCATGGTCAAGTCAAGCTGGTAGGGAGTTGAAGTCATGAACCTTAATGATCCGCTTGGTGATATGCTGACACGTATTCGCAATGCGTTGATGCGCAACAAGGAAACGGTGTTGACGCCGGCTTCCCGGTTGCGTGGGAATGTTTTGGATGTGCTTAAGAGTGAAGGTTTCATTCGTGGCTATACCGAAACGAAATTTGAGAATAATTCGAGCGAGTTTTCGATCGAGTTGAAATATTTGGACCGGGATCCCGTTATTCGGGAAATCAAACGTGTTTCACGCCCGGGGCGTCGCGTTTATGCGTCGGTGAAGAATATTCCAACGGTTGCCAATGGTTTGGGTGTTGCCATCCTTTCCACGCCAAAGGGCGTTATGGCTGACCACGAAGCGCGTTCGAGTAATGTTGGTGGTGAGGTGCTTTGCCAGGTCTTCTAAGAAGGCTTTGACAGGTAACCTGAATAAAGAATTGAACCGGGAAGGTTTTTGAAATGTCGCGTACTGGCAAAATGCCCGTGTCCGTTGAAGGCGTAACGGTATCCATTGATGGGTCCACCGTGACGGCCAAAGGGGCAAAAGGGGAATTGAGTGTAGCGTTGCTGGATCAAGTTTCGATTGAGCAACAGGATGGAAATCTGGTTTTGGCGCCTGCAAATGACAGCAAGATGGCGCGGACCAACTGGGGAACGTCGCGCGCGCTGGTGCAGAACATTGTTACCGGTGTTCGGGATGGATTCTCCAAGAAACTGCTGATTTCGGGTGTTGGCTATCGTGCTGCGATGCAGGGAAATGATTTGAAACTGACACTTGGTTTTAGCCATGATGTGGTTTATCAGACTCCCAAAGGCATCCAGATTCAGACGCCGCAACCAACCGAAATTGTTGTTTCGGGAATTGACAAGCAGCTTGTTGGACAGACTGCTGCAAATATCCGCGAATATCGCAAGCCCGAACCCTATAAGGGAAAAGGCGTAAGGTACGAAAACGAATATGTCTTCCGCAAGGAAGGGAAGAAGAAGTAAGATGGCCAAGAACCGTATTCAAAATATGCGCAAACGTTCTGCGCGTGTGCGTCGCTCATTGAAGGCGCGTGCCAGTGGACGCCCGCGTCTGTCAGTTTTCCGCTCGGGCAAAAATATCTATGCCCAGATTATTGATGATGTGACAGGACACACCCTGGCTGCTGCGTCCACACTGGACAAAAGCCTGCGGGGCAAGGCCACTGGCGCGGATCGGAAGGCGGCCGGTGAGGTTGGCAAACTGATCGCCGAGCGTGGTAAAAAAGCCGGCGTCGAGACCGTGGTTTTTGACCGTGGCGGATATCTTTTTCATGGCCGGGTGAAAGCCCTGGCTGATGCAGCTCGCGAAGGCGGTTTGCAGTTCTAATAACTTTTGAGACAATAGAATTAACAAGAGCTGGTTTTAAGCAATGAGAGACGTTCAAGAACGCGATAGTGAATTTGTTGATCGCCTGGTACACATCAACCGTGTTGCCAAGGTGGTAAAGGGTGGCCGTCGGTTTGCCTTTGCCGCATTGGTTGTGGTTGGCGACCAGAAGGGCCGGGTTGGCTTTGGTCATGGCAAGGCGCGCGAAGTGCCTGAAGCTATTCGCAAAGCCACAGAAGCGGCCAAACGCCAGATGATCCGGGTGCCTTTGCGTGAAGGGCGGACCCTTCATCACGACATGGCCGGTCGTCACGGTGCGGGCAAAGTTTATTTGCGGGCGGCCCCTGCCGGTACGGGGATCATTGCGGGTGGTCCAATGCGTGCGGTGTTTGAAACACTGGGTATCAACGATATTGTTGCCAAATCGCAAGGGTCTGCGAATCCATATAACATGGTGCGTGCTACATTTGATGCTCTTAAGCGAGTGGATAGCCCGCGCTCGGTTGCGCAACGTCGCGGCCTGAAAGTTTCTGAAATTCAAGCACGTCGCGGTGAAACTGCGGTTGATGCTTAAATAATAATAGCGGAAGGACACGGGACATGGCTGATAAAACCGTAACCGTCGAACAGATCGGTAGCCCTATTCGCCGCCATAAGAGCCAGCGGGCGACTTTGGTTGGTTTGGGTTTGAATAAAATGCACAAGCAGCGGGTTCTCAAGGACACGCCGCAGGTGCGCGGAATGATCAAGAAAATTTCCCATCTCGTTCGGGTCGTCGACGAGAGTTAAAACGGGCAGGGTATAATATTATGCGTTTGAATGAACTTAAAGATTTGCCGGGTGCCAACAAGCCACGCACTCGTGTTGGCCGCGGTATCGGTTCGGGCCTTGGTAAAACTGCCGGGCGTGGTGTGAAGGGGCAGAAGTCCCGCTCAGGTGTTGCCATCAAGGGTTTTGAAGGCGGGCAGATGCCGCTGCACATGCGGATGCCAAAACGGGGTTTTAACAATCCTTTTGCCAAGAAATTCAATGCCGTACGTCTGGATCGTATTCAGGCTGCAATTGATGCGGGCCGGTTGGATGCCAAGGGTGTTATCGACGCCGATGCACTGGTTGAAGCCAAGGTCATTCGTCGTCCTTTGGACGGGGTTCGTCTGGTGGACGGTTATGGCGAGTTCAAAGCCAAAAAAGTTACATTTAAGGTTGCCCACGCTTCTGCGGGTGCATCTAAAGCAATTGAGGCCACAGGCGGCAAAGTTGAGCTGATTGTGGTGAAAAAGTTCGTTCTTAAAAAATATGCACCTTCCGACGCGTAGTTTTGCGTCAGCTTAAAAACCTTACGGAGTCAGAATGGCCTCTGCAGCCGAGCAATTAGCCTCCAATCTGAGTTTCTCGACCTTTGCAAAGGCCAAGGAACTGCAAAAACGCATCATGTTTACGCTTGGTGCGCTGCTGGTTTACCGGCTTGGAACCTATATTCCAATTCCAGGGATTGATCCCACTGCCTATGCGCAGTCGTTCGAGCAGGCCCAGCAGGGCATTGCGGGCATGTTTAACATGTTCTCGGGCGGTGCTGTGGAACGGATGGCCATCTTTGCCTTGAACCTTATTCCCTATATTACAGCTTCGATCGTGATTCAGGTGCTCACCACCGCTTCTCCAAAGCTGGAGGCCTTGAAAAAAGAGGGGGAGTCGGGGCGTCAGAAAATCAATCAATACACCCGCTATCTTGCGGTCGCATTTTGTGTGGTTCAGGGATACGGGATTGCTGTTGGCCTTGAATCCAGTCAGGGGATTGTGCTCAATCCGGGCTGGTTTTTCCGTCTGAATACTGTTGTTTCTCTTGTCGGGGGCACCATGTTCCTGATGTGGCTTGGTGAGCAGATTACCCAGCGCGGGGTCGGGAACGGTATTTCCCTGATTATTTTCGCCGGTATCGTTGCCACTTTGCCTTCTTCAATTGCCCAGACACTGGAGCTGAGCCGTACGGGTGCATTGTCCACCATTGCCGTGGTTGGCCTGTTGGTGCTGGCCATTTTTGTTATTGCTGTCATCGTGTTTTTTGAACGCGCCCAGCGTCGGTTGCTCATTCAGTATCCAAAGCGCCAGGTCGGCAACAAGATGTTTCAGGGGGACACATCCCATTTGCCGCTGAAGCTGAATACAGCGGGCGTTATTCCGGTGATTTTTGCCTCTTCATTGCTGCTGATGCCTGCAACCTTTACCTCATTTGCTTCCCAGGCAGGGGGTGAGGCGACATGGCTTCAGGTGACGGCAGCGCTGCTGGGCCGCGGGCAGCCGCTATATCTGTTGTTCTATGCTTCACTGATTGCGTTTTTTGCGTTCTTTTATACCTCGATCGTATTTAATCCGACCGAAACTGCAGACAATCTGAAAAAGTCCGGCGGGTTTATTCCGGGGATTCGTCCCGGTGAGCGCACGGCAACCCATATCGATTATGTATTGTCCAGAATTACCGTAATCGGTGCGCTCTATCTGACTGTTGTGGCGCTGATACCTGAAGTTCTGGTTTCTCAGCTCAACGTTTCGGCCTTCCTTGGTGGGACATCTTTGCTGATTATGGTAACTGTAACCCTTGATACGATTGCCCAGATCCAAAGTCATCTGGTTGCGCAGCAGTATGACGGGCTGGTAAAACGGTCGCGGCTTGGGGGCAAAGGCAAAGGGAAGAAACGCCGATGAGACTGATAATCATGGGCCCACCGGGAGCCGGAAAGGGCACGCAGGCCAAGATTTTGGTTGAAAAATACTCTATTCCCCAGCTTTCTACGGGGGATATTTTGCGGGCGGCCATTCAGGCCAAAACCCCGATGGGGTTGCAGGCCAAAGAAATTATGGCCCGTGGGGATCTGGTGCCTGATGAGGTGGTGTGCGGCATTGTTTCGGAACGCCTTGACAGTGCCGATGCGAAAAACGGATTTATTCTTGACGGGTTTCCCCGCACCATTGCCCAGGCCGAAGAACTGGATCGGATGATGGAAGAAAAGGGCATTGCCCTTGATGCTGTTATCAGTCTGGATGTTGATGCCGATGCTCTGGTTGCCCGGATTAAACAGCGGGCGGAGGAGAGCGGGGGCACCCGCGCCGACGACAATGAAGAAGTATTGCGCAACCGGCTTGAAGTATATGGGGAACTGACAAAACCGCTGATTGCGTACTATAAAAAACAGGGAAATGTAAAAAGCATTGATGGAATGGGTTCCATTGAGGAAGTCACCTCAGCGATTACAGACGCCCTGGGGTAAAATTTGGATGAAGATCGTGTTTGAAGCCATTGACTTCACATGAGCGAGTCCTTAGAACCGCGCCAGTCTAAAGAATTTTTAGGGCTGGATTCGGTTCCCGATCAAATTGAGTGGGGGTCGTTATCTGGTCCCTTGTTGTTGAAATGGTGCCTGCTGGTTGATTCTGTCAGGCGCCAAGGTATTGAGGAGAGCACGAGTGGCTCGTATCGCAGGTATAAATATTCCAGTGAATAAACGCGTGGTAATTGCGTTGCAGTATATTCATGGAATTGGAGCAAAACATGCTCAGGACATTTGTGAATTGGTAAAGATCCCCAGTGAACGCCGGGTCAATGAACTTTCCGATGCGGAAATAATCCAGATTCGTGAAACAATCGACCAAAACTATATTGTTGAAGGTGATTTGCGTCGTTCTGTTGCAATGAACATCAAGCGTTTGATGGATTTGGGTAATTATCGCGGGTTGCGTCATCGTCGCGGACTTCCTGTTCGTGGGCAGCGCACACATACGAATGCACGGACACGCAAGGGTCCTGCCAAGGCAATCGCCGGTAAAAAGAAGTAAGGTTTACCCTTCGGGGTGCCTTCGGTGGAGCCGCCCGGCATTTTGTTGGGGCGGTGATGAGATCGAATTGAGGAATTAAATGGCTAAAAGCGAAACTGCTCGCGTTCGTCGTCGCGAACGCAAAAATATTATCACCGGCGTTGCACATGTGAACGCTTCTTTCAATAATACCATGATCACCATTACAGATGCACAGGGCAATGCGATCGCCTGGTCATCTGCAGGGACTATGGGGTTCAAGGGGTCCCGGAAATCCACCCCCTATGCGGCACAAATGGCTGCGGAAGATGTGGCCAAAAAGGCACAGGAACACGGCATGAAAACCCTTGAGGTCGAGGTGCGTGGACCGGGGTCTGGTCGTGAATCTGCGCTTCGTGCGCTGCAGGCGGCGGGTTTTGTTGTCACAACAATCCGTGACGTGACCTCTATTCCGCATAACGGTTGCCGTCCACGCAAGCGGCGGCGCGTATAGTATAGACAATCTGATGCGCCCGGCACCGTATGTGTCGGGACGACATTCCCATTGAGCGGCGATGCGGCAATTATCGTTCCGCGAACACAAAAGGATGTTGCAAGTGATCCAAGATAACTGGCAAGAACTGATTAAACCGACCAAACTTGATATTGTGGTTGATGCGGATGATGATCGCAAGGCTACAATTACTGTTGAACCACTTGAGCGTGGTTATGGCCTGACGCTGGGCAATGCTTTACGTCGTGTTCTTCTTTCTTCTTTGCAGGGCGCCGCGATTACAGCGATGCAGGTGGAGGGGGTCCTTCATGAGTTCACTTCGGTTCCGGGTGTTCGTGAGGACATCACTGACCTG
Organism: Hyphomicrobiales bacterium; assembly: GCA_015487985.1. Lineage (GTDB taxonomy): Bacteria > Pseudomonadota > Alphaproteobacteria > Rhizobiales > Devosiaceae > DROE01. Next base: position 3,242 of record WFOP01000367.1, on the reverse strand, counting down.
GTATTGAATGTAAAGGGCATTTCGATCCGTATGGAATCCGAAGATTCCAAACGCCTGACCCTGAGAAAAAAGGGACCGGGAGCCGTTACCGCCGGTGACATTGAAACCACCGGTGATATCGAAATCCTCAACCCTGAACTTGTGCTTTGCCATCTGGATATCGGGGCTGAAATCAATATTGAGTTCACCGTTGATACCGGTAAGGGATATGTGTCATCCGACAAGAACCGCCCTGAAGATGCGCCCATTGGCTATGTGCCCGTGGATGCGTTGTTTTCGCCGGTGCGCCGGGTGAGCTACAAGGTTGAGCCGACCCGGGAAGGTCAGGTTCTGGATTATGACAAGCTCACAATGCAGATTGAAACCAATGGCGGTGTTTCACCGGAAGATGCCATTGCGCTTGCCGCGCGTATCCTGCAGGACCAACTCAGTGTCTTTGTGAACTTTGAAGAGCCGGTGCAGGAAGTTGTTGCCGATGCGGTGCCTGAATTGGCCTTTAACCCGGCGCTACTCAAGAAAGTTGACGAGCTTGAATTGTCCGTTCGTTCGGCAAACTGCCTGAAGAATGATAACATTATTTATATCGGTGACCTCATTCAGAAAACTGAAGGCGAAATGTTGCGCACACCAAACTTTGGTCGCAAGTCGCTGAACGAAATCAAGGAAGTATTGGCCCAGATGGGGTTGCATCTTGGAATGGATGTTGCCAACTGGCCACCGGAAAATATTGATGATTTGTCCAAGCGTTACGAAGATCATTATTGATCCGGAACGTTGAACGAATTGTTCCACAGACGATGACGCACATATTTGAAGTGCGGAGTGAAGGAGAGTAAAAATGCGCCATGGAAAATCAGGCCGCAAGTTAAATAGAACCTCAAGCCACCGCAAGGCCATGTTCGCAAACATGGCGGCCGCGTTGATCAAGCATGAGCAAATCACAACAACTGTGGCCAAGGCCAAAGACCTGCGCCCGATCGTTGAAAAGCTGGTTACGCTGGGCAAACGCGGTGATCTGCATTCGCGTCGTCGGGCAATTGCAAAAGTGCGTGATGTGGAAATGGTGGGCAAGTTGTTTGACGTACTTGGCCCGCGTTATGCCGAACGCAAAGGCGGATATATCCGTATTATGAAGGCGGGCTTCCGTTATGGAGATAATGCGCCGATTGCCGTGATTGAATTCGTTGATCGGGATGTTGAAGCCAAGGGGAAAGATTCCGGTCCTACTGCTGATTTTGTTGCAGACGAGGATGACGAGGGCGTCGCGGCCTAAGGTTTCAGGCCTGTTCCTGGGGAGGCCCGGGAATTCTCTGGTATGTATTTTGGGGCAGCCGCTATTGCGGCTGCTCCTTTTTCATTAAATGGTCCGGTTTTGATGTGTTCATAACCGGGCTGTGAGTTTTAATTTCTTTTGCCCGTTTCTTAAATGGATAGTCGGTGTGTTTGTTTCGATTTGTGCCGGCGTCGTTTTCAAAACGTTCTGATGGAGTAATTTTGCCAATGCAATCTGTTGTTGTAACCGGTGCATCCGGGTTCATCGCCAAGCATGTAATTGTGAAGCTGTTAAACGCCGGCTTTGCGGTGCGCGGCACAATTCGAGATGCAAAAAAGGGGGCTGGGATCTATCAGGCCATTGAAGGGGTTTGTGGGCCTGATATTGCCAAGAACCTGGACCTTTTTGAATGTGATTTGCTTGCCAGTGACGGCTGGGGGCAGGTTTTTTCCGGCGTTGATGCCCTGATGCACCTTGCAACTGTCGTGCCCGCCCGGGAGCCCAAGGACCCCAGCCTGGTAATTCGCCCGGCGATAGAGGGTACCGAGAGGGTCATGCGATATGCATCTATTGCCGGGGTCAGGCGCGTGGTGATGACCAGTTCCATTGCGGCCATCGGGTATGGGCAGCACAAGCCGGGCAAGCTGATTAAACTGGGGGCAGATGACTGGACCGATGTTGAGGGGCTGAAGGGGACATGGTCTTATCCCAAGGCTAAAACCTTGTCGGAAAAGCGGGCATGGTCGCTGGCAAAAGAATCCGGCATGAATCTCACGGTCATATGCCCCAGCATGGTTCTTGGACCGGCGGTTGATGCGGATACATCAGCATCCCTTGAAATCGTCAAGCGGCTGATGAACGGGCAGGTGCCCATTCTGCCCCCGGGGGGAATGAGTGTTGTTGATGTGCGCGATGTGGCGCAAATCCATGTGGAGGCGCTTGGGAATGAAAGCAGTCATGGCAAGCGTATAATTGCTTCTGCGCAATATATGTCTTTTCTGGAGGTTGCCGATATTTTGAGAGCGGCTTATCCGGGGGGGAAATTCCCTTCGTTAACGGCTCCGATCTGGTTGATGAAAATGGTGGGGAAATTTGACCGCACAATCAAGCAGGTGGCGCATGACCTTGAAACAGTGCGCCATTATGATGGTGCGCCGGGGGCTGAGCTTATGGCGCGCGAATATCGCGACGGGCAGGAGGCAATGCTGGCGGCGGCGGAAAGTCTGATTGATCTGGGGTTGGCGAAGTCGGGCAATTAGGTGGGTTTCTTATCTGCCGGTTTGTTTCAGCCCTCCAATTCTGTTAGCTCTGATTTACAAAGTTCACTGACGGATTGTTGGCTTTAGAATGAGCGACTTATTTTCTTCAACGGATGATGAAGCGGTAGTGGAGGCGGATGAAACGCGTCCGCTTGCTGACCGTTTGCGCCCAGCCCGGCTTGAAGAGGTTATCGGGCAGTCTCACCTGTTGGGAGAAAATGGTTCTTTGCGCCGGATGCTGGCGACAAATCGACTTGGCTCGCTTGTTTTGTGGGGACCGCCGGGAACCGGAAAAACCACCGTTGCGCGCCTGTTGGCTGATAAAGTCGGTTTTCGGTTTGCCCAGATTTCTGCGGTATTTTCCGGTGTTGCCGATTTGAAAAAAGTTTTTGAAGAAGCGCGGTTTTATCGACAAAACGGGCAAAAGACATTGCTGTTCGTGGATGAAATTCATCGGTTCAACAAGGCCCAGCAGGACGGGTTTTTGCCGGTTATGGAAGATGGCACCCTGGTGCTGGTGGGGGCAACCACTGAAAACCCTTCATTTGAGCTAAACGCTGCGTTGTTGTCGCGGGCACAGGTGCTGACATTTTTATCGCTCGACAAAGATGATCTTGAGGCCTTGCTCAGGCGGGCTGAAAAGCTGCTGGGTGCGGATTTGGCACTGAATGAGGCGGCGCGCCAAAGCCTGATCGGGATGGCGGATGGGG
>WFOP01000366.1 GCA_015487985.1 Hyphomicrobiales bacterium | reverse complement strand
GTTATGAATATCGCAAGTCCCATGGGCCAAAGGGTGTGATTTTCACGTCGGCAGTATATCAGGGATTTGCCGGCAAAACCAATGATATCAAATTCAAAATGAGTGAAATTACCGAGCAGCGCGAAGGTTCGCAGCCCACAAAGGCGCGCACGGGCGGCTCAACGTTCAAGAATCCGCCGGGAATGTCCAGTTGGAAGCTGATTGATGAGGCCGGGTGTCGGGGCTTGAGGGTGGGCAACGCGCAAATGTCGGAAAAACACTGCAATTTTATGCTCAATCTGGGGGGTGCCAGTTCTTACGACATTGAAACGCTGGGGGAGACTGTGCGCAATCGGGTGCGGGAAAACTCGGGAATTGAATTGATCTGGGAAATTCGACGAATGGGGCATTTCGCATCTGGAAAAGAGGTGCGTGAGTTCCTAGATGGAGATGTATTCACAGGAAAGGTCTAAGCATATGGGCGAAACGGGCGGCAAAACAAAACCTGTTCGTCTTTATGGACTGGACTTTGCGCGGTTTCTTGCTTTTGCCGGCATGGTTTTTGTCAATTTTCATGTGGTTACGGGGGGCGGGGGCGGCTCGGCTCTGGCAGAAGGCTTTTTGGGTGCGCTGGAGGGCAGGGCCGCTGCGACATTCGTTGTGCTGGCCGGTGTTGGACTGGGGTTTGGCGCAGCGCGTGCCAAAGTCTGGACCTTCAGGGCAACCATCCTCAAACGCGCCTTGTTTTTAATGGTAATCGGCTTGATTAACGCGCTGATTTTTCCGGCGGATATCCTGCATTATTATGCGGTTTACTTTGTTTTCGGGGTGTTTCTGATTGCGCTCCCCACGAAGGTTCTGGTTGCCGTGGGGTTGTTTTTGCCGTTCCTCTTTGTCGGTTTAACCGATGTTTTTGATTATGATATCGGCTGGAACTGGGTCACGTTTGACTATAGCGGGTTTTGGAGTGTTGAAGGGTTCGTGCGCAACCTGATGTATAATGGCTGGCATCCGGTTGTTCCCTGGTTGAGTTTTCTGGTGCTGGGGATGTTGATTGCGCGGATGGACCTTTATGCGGTGGGCAACCACAACCGTCTGATTATCGGGGGAGCGGTGGCACTTGGGCTTGCCTATGCCTTGTCTGCCTTTTTTACCCCGTTTCTTGTGGGGGAAGAAGTGATGTTGGCCAGTGTTTCGCCCATGCCCCCATTTCCGCTTTACATGATGGCGGGGGCCGGTGCAGCATCTTTGGTCATCGGACTTTGCCTGAAACTGGTTCGGGGCGAACCCAACGCATGGGTGATGCCATTTATTGCAACCGGCAAGCAGGCTCTGACGCTTTATATCGTACATATTATTCTGGGCATGGGGGTGCTGGAAATTTTAGGGCTGATTGAGGGACAAAGTGCAGAAAATTCAATTTTTGCTTCAAGTTTGTTCATTCTTTTTGCGCTAATCTATGCCGTGATTTGGGCGCGGTTTTTCAAAACCGGTCCATTTGAAGGTTTGATGCGGCGGATTGCCGGGTAAGCGGAATTTTTACTCATGTCCAAACATGTGGCGGTTTTGATGGGCGGCTGGTCAGTGGAACGTGAAGTTTCGCTGAATTCAGGCGCTTTTTTTGCTGAACATGCACGCGCGGCGGGCTATCGGGTCAGTGAAATTGATGTGGATCGTGATATTGGCGCCAAACTGGCTCAGCTTCGCCCCGATGTGGTTTTGAACGGACTGCATGGCCGGTTTGGCGAAGATGGCACCATTCAGGGCATGCTGGAAGTTTTGGGCATTCCTTATACCCATTCGGGGGTTCTGGCCTCGGCGCTGGCCATGGACAAACATCAGGCAAAAATTGTTCTCAAGGCCGCCGGGGTGCCCGTTACCCGTCATGTTATTGCCCATCGCAGCGAGATTGCGCGCGAACATATTATGAAGCCTCCCTATGTGGTGAAGCCGGTTGCCGAAGGTTCGAGTGTGGGGATTTTTATCGTTAAAAGTGAAACAAGCCATCCCCCCCAGGAAATTCTCGGGGCAGACTGGAAGGGGGGCGAGCATCTGATGGTGGAGCGCTATATTCCGGGGCGGGAGCTGACCTGTGCGGTGATGGGGGGCGTTGCCCTGGGGGTAACGGAAATCGTTACGGATTTGAATTTTTACAATTATGAAGCCAAGTATGAAACCGGTGGTTCCGTGCATGAATTGCCGGCCAGAGTTTCGCAAAAAATTTATGATGATGTGCAAACAATGTCGCTAAAGGCCCATGAAGCGCTTGGGTGTCGGGGGGTTTCCCGAACAGATTTTCGCTACAATGATCTGGTTGGTGCTGAAGGCGAACTGGTTTGTCTTGAAGTCAATACACAACCGGGGATGACGGCAACGTCACTGGTTCCTGAACTGGCGGAGTATGCAGGGCACAGTTTTGAGGAACTGGTGAGCTGGATGGTGGAGGATGCAAGTTGCAACAGATAGATAAGCAACGTGATTCTGAGGTGTCTGTTGTTGCATTGGCGCCAACGGCTCAACTGCCCGCAACGCTGGCAAAGAATGCCAACCGTGCCCTTATTCAGGTGAAACGCGTCTGGGTTTTGCATCGGCTCAACCTCATTCGCGTTGGGGCGGGGCTTTTTCTGGCGTTGACCTTGGCTGTTATGTTTCAGGCGCGCGGGGGGATTACTTCGGTTGCGATGGGGGCAGGGG
>WFOP01000365.1 GCA_015487985.1 Hyphomicrobiales bacterium | reverse complement strand
GCGTATCGGTGATCGCAGGTGCACAAAATCCAGACGAAGCAAAAGCCTTTGTGGAGTTTGCCATCAGTGCAGAAGCACAAAATCACGGGCCTGAAGTTGGCGTTTTCAATGTACCATCAAACAAGGATGCGACAATTCCCGCGGAGGCGCCACCGCTGGATACCATCAATCTGATTGAATATGATTTTGCCACCTATGGCTCTTCTGAAACCCGTGCCCGTCTGCTGGCGCGTTGGGACGAAGAAGTGGGCGATCCGAACAGCTAGGATTTTTGATTCATAAAAATGTGTGGCGGGGGGAGAAAGCGAGAGCGATTTTCTCCCCCCGCGCATTTTCTGGCAACTGCCAAAAGAAGCGTACGATAACAGGCGCTGAATAAAACTGCTGAACAAAATCCATGCCCGTGACGAAACGGGCCGGAACACGAGCAGAAGCCGGAAAAAAACAGGGGGGCAGAAGCGGGCAATAATGAAAAAAACGGCGACTCTCTGGCAGATCATTGCATTGATCGGTGCGTTATTTTTACCCTGGTACGGGGTGAATGGCGGCTTCTGGTCGTTTGGCTGGGTTAGCGGCATTTTCTCCGACCCCAAAACCGCTTCCGCTGTTGCCCAGGGCCTGCTCCATGATCGCTGGTGGCTGATCACGGCCCTGATTCCGCTGGCGGGAACCGGGCTGAGTTTGCTTTTTATAAAAGATCACAAATTATTGGCCAAACTATTGGTGGTGATTTCCATTGCCGGTCTGGTGATGATAATTGCTCAGGGCTTTATTATCGCGCGAACGGCGCCAAGGATTTTCCTTGATCTGTTCGTTGGCGGTCCCGGAGAAACCGGGCAAACCGGCATGGGGGCGGGGGCCTTCGTGGTTTTGTTCTCCCAACTGTTTGTTCTGACCACCGGATATTCGGGGATGGGCAAGGGGCGCGGCGATGCCTTTATTGTGGGCATGATCGGTTTGATCGTTTCGCTGGTTGCCGTCTTTGTGTTTTTCCCCGTATCCCACATTCTGGTACAGGCCTTTCAGGGGGGCGATGGCTCCCCCTCGCTGGCGGAATTCTGGTCACGCCTGAGTTCGGATCGGATTTGGACCTTGCGCTGTCTTGTGGGCAACGGCTCATGCGGACCGGCCTGGAATTCGCTGATGCTGGCTATAATGACCGGAGCAGGCACCACCTTGCTTGGTCTGGCATTTGCCCTTATCGCCACCCGCACCGGCTTTCGGGCCAAGCGCGTGCTGCGGGTATTGACCATCGTGCCCATTATCACACCCCCCTTTGTTATCGGGCTGGCACTTATTCTTTTGTTTGGACGTTCGGGCACAGTGACAGAACTGCTCAATACCTATTTTGACGTGCCCAAAACCCGCTGGCTCTACGGGTTCTGGGGCGTTTATCTGGCACAATTGCTTTCGTTTACCCCCATTGCCTTTTTGGTATTGATCGGGGTGGTGGAGGGGGTCAGCCCCTCCATGGAGGAGGCTTCCCAGACCCTGAATGCCGACCGCTGGCAGACCTTTCGCTGGATTTCATTTCCCCTGATGCGTCCCGGCCTTGCCAATGCGTTTTTGCTTGGTTTCATTGAATCCATCGCTGATTTTGGCAACCCGCTGGTGCTGGGGGGCAATTTTTCGGTGCTTTCCACCGAAATTTATTTTTCAATCGTGGGGGCGGTGGCCAATTCAGGCCGTGCTGCAACATTGGCGATTATATTGCTTTCAATGACCCTGAGTGCATTTCTCATTCAGCGTTGGTGGGTGGGTAAAAAATCCTATGCCACCGTGACGGGCAAGGCCGATAGCGGCCAGCACACCCCCCTGAACCCCGCTTTACGCAACCTTTGTTACGCTACCGCATTGCCTTGGGCCGCGTTCACGGTTGTTGTTTATTCAATGATTATTTTCGGCAGTTTTGTAAAACTCTGGGGGTATGACCACAGCTTCACGCTGGATCATTACCTGCGTGCCTTCTCGGTGAGCTTTAGCGATGGCATCAGGTGGACCGGTGTGGCCTGGGACAGCTATTTCACCACGCTGACCATTTCTTCGATCGCGGCGCCCTTTACAGCTCTTGTTGGTCTGGCTACTGCCTATCTGCTGGTGCGTCAGAAATTTGTCGGCAAAGAAGCCTTTGAGTTCTCCACCATGCTCAGTTTTGCCATTCCCGGAACGGTGATCGGCATCTCCTATATTCTGGCCTTTAACGTGCCCCCGATTGAATTGACCGGCACCTCCATCATTTTGATACTGGTTTTTGTCTTCCGCAATATGCCGGTGGGAGTGCGCGGGGGGATTGCCGCCATGAGCCAGTTGGACAAAAGCCTTGATGAAGCCTCCAACACGCTTGGGGCCAACAGTTTCACCACGGTGCGCCGGGTGATTATTCCCCTGATGGGTCCGGCCATTCTTGCCGCTTTGACCTATAGCTTTGTCCGGGCAATCACCTCGGTCAGCGCGGTGATATTTCTTGTCAGCGCCCGCCATAATATGGCGACATCGTTCATTGTGGGGCGGGTGGAAAACGGTGAATTCGGCATTGCCATCGCCTATTCTGCGGTGTTGATCGTGACCATGTTGATCGTCATTCTGGGATTGCAGCTGATTATTGGCAAACGCCGCCTTCGCCGGGAAGACCGGTTGCAGGTTTTAAGCAAAACACCAGTGGTGGCACGATGAGTTCGGCACAAATAACGTGGGAGAAGTCTAATGTCAGGCAATGAAACAAAAGGCGCTGTTCGCTTTGAAAACGTGGTCAAAAAGTTTGGTGACGTGGTGGCGCTCAAAAGCCTCTCGCTGGACATTGTGCCCGGCGAACTGGTGACGTTGCTTGGCCCATCGGGTTGCGGAAAAACCACGACGCTGAGACTGATTGCGGGTCTTGAAGCCGTAACTGAAGGCCTCATCAGTATCGGGGGCAAGGATGTAACGCATCTCACCGCCACCTATCGCAATGTTTCCATGGTGTTCCAGTCCTATGCCCTGTTCCCCCATATGAGCGTGCGCGAAAATGTGGCCTATGGTCTAACGGTCAGCGCCACGCCGAAAAAAGAAGCCTTCGACAAGGCTGAAGAGGGGTTGGCCATGGTGGGTCTGGAGGGGTTTGGTGACCGCTTGCCCTCCGAGCTTTCCGGGGGCCAGCAGCAACGGGTTGCCGTGGCGCGCGCCGTGGTGCTGGAGCCTGAAGTGTTGTTGCTGGACGAACCCCTGTCAAATCTGGACGCCAAATTGTGTCGCCGTGTGCGCGAGGAAATTCGCCAGATTCAACAAAGCTTGAATCTGACGGCTGTTTATGTGACCCACGATCAGGAAGAAGCCATGGCGGTTTCGGACCGCATTATCGTGATGAAAAATGCTGAAATCGCCCAAATGGGTACGCCGGCAGACCTCTATAACGAACCCAATTCAGAATTTATTGCTGACTTTATTGGCGATGCCAATCTGGTGAAATGTGATGTTGGCAGCATAACGTCTGGAATTGCCAGCATTGAGGTTGGCGGGGTGAAACTGAAAGTACCCACCACCCGAAATGTCCCCTTCAACGCCTCCCTGGTCATTCGCCCGCAAAACGCAAGTCTGACTGCGCCGGGCAAAAAACCCGGCATCAGGGGCAACGTAACCTATGCGGCTTTTCTGGGGAACCAGATTCAATATACGCTGGATACCGATATTGGGAAAATGTTTGTGGTTGACAATACGATGGATAAAACCTTCCCGGTTGGCAGCGACATTCATTTGTTGTTGAATGAAAAGAAACTGGCGCTCGTGCCCGCATAATACTCAAATAGACCCCATGGAGGCGCCTTATGTCTGAAAATGTAACCTTCCATGACCTGAAAAATCAAAGCATATTCATCACCGGCGGTGGCGCGGGGATCGGGGCCGCTCTTACTGAGGGTTTTTTGGCGCAAGGGTGCAGGGTCGCCTTTGTGCAACGCTCTGACGCCAGTGAGTTCGTTGCAGAAATGAGCGCCAGATATGACAATGCGCCGTTGTTTCTGCCCTGCGACATCACTGATGTTGATGCGCTCAAGCAGGCCATGCTTGAAGCGGCCAGGGCCCATGGTCCCATAACCGTGCTGGTCAACAATGCCGCCAATGATACACGCCACGAAATTGAAGGTTATTCGGTCAAAGAATGGGATCAGGCAATGAATGTAAACCTGCGCCCCCATTTTTTTACAGCTCAGGCGGTGGCCAAGGGCATGGCTGAGGCGGGGGGCGGCGCCATCATAAATTTCTCCTCCATCTCCTATATCATGGGGGCGGCGGGCTATCTCTCCTATATGAGTGCAAAGGCGGGCATAACCGGATTGACAAGAGGGCTGGCGCGGGAGTTGGGGCCGGACAATATCCGCGTGAACGCCCTGTTGCCGGGCTGGGTTTTGACAAAAAGGCAAATGGACCTTTGGGCAACCCCCGAGGCACTGGCGCAACATTTGAAAATGCAATGTATCAAGCAGCATCTGGTGCCCGATGATATTGTTGATGCCACTTTGTTTTTGGCCTCAAAAGCCTCTTCGATGATGACCGGTCAGGCTATGGTGGTGGATGGCGGCGTGGTTGTTACCGGATGAACATCAAGGGGCACCTGAGCTGGATTGGACTGGATTGGGGCACTTCAAATCTGCGGGCATGGGGGCTTGATAAAGCGGGGCAACCCCTTGTATCCGCCAGCTCGGGCACGGGCATGGGGGGCTTGAACCTGCAGGAATTTGAACCCGCACTGCTGGATGTGATTGGGGAATGGCTGGCGCCTTTCCAGAACACAAGACAAGTGCCGGTTATATGTTGCGGCATGGTGGGCGCGCGCGATGGCTGGGCTGAAGCAAGCTATGAAAAGGTGCCATTTAAGCCTGAGGATATGGGGGAGGCCACAAGCGTTCCAACGCTGGATAAACGTCTGGATGTGCGTATTTTATCCGGGCTTAGCCAGCATAATCCGCCCGATGTCATGCGTGGTGAAGAAACCCAGATTGCCGGCTGGTTGAGCAAAAACCCCCACTGGTCTGGCATTGTTTGCTTGCCCGGCACCCACAGCAAATGGGTTGAGATCAGGCAGGGGGAGATTTTGGGTTTTTCCACCTTTGTCACGGGAGAAATGTTTGGGCTTTTGGTTAAACATTCTTTGCTGGCTTCTTTGGCCAACCGTTCGGTTTGGAGTGATGGGGCATTCTTGCATGGTTTGAACAAGGGGTTTGATGAACCCCAAAAACTGACAAACCGACTGTTCAGCCTGCGCGCGCGCTCCCTGCTTGAGGAGAGGCAGACAGTTCACGCCAGCAGTGAAATGTCGGGCCTGCTGATCGGGTTTGAACTCAAGGCAATGGAAAAAACATGGGTCAACAAAAAAACAATATTGATTGGCGCAAAAAATCTTGTTGCACGCTATAAAACCGCCATTCAGCATCTGGGTGGCAACGCGCAATGTGAAGCAGGCAATGAAATGGCGCTGGCTGGATTGATCGCTGCTGCAAGGCAAATGGGGGTAATTGCTCCATGAGCAACCAAAACCTGCCTCGTCTGGGGGTCTGTTATTATCCAGAGCACTGGCCTGAGGGCATGTGGGAAGCTGACGCCGCCCAAATGGCTGCCAGTGGCATCAGGGTGGTGCGTATCGGGGAATTTGCCTGGGGGAAAATCGAGCCGGAACCGGGGCATTTTTGCTGGGAGTGGCTTGACAGGGCCATTGGGGTTTTGGGGGATGCGGGGCTTGAGGTGGTGATGAGCACCCCCACGGCAACGCCGCCGCGCTGGACGCTTGATAAGTGGCCCGATATGTTGGGGGTGGACCGGCAGG
>WFOP01000364.1 GCA_015487985.1 Hyphomicrobiales bacterium | reverse complement strand
TCGTTTGCCAGCGTCATTGGCAAAAGTCCGGTTGTCGCTAAAAGCGCGCCCGGGTTTCTGGTCAACCGTGTGTTGATGCCTTATCTTTTGGCGGCTGTGCAACGTGTGGAAAACGGCGAGAGCAAAGAATTGCTTGATGCGGCGGCCCTTGCCTATGGCATGCCCATGGGACCGATTGAACTGATGGATGTTGTCGGTCTTGATGTGGGGGCGAGCGTTGCCCGGGAATTGGGTCAGAGCATTGATGAAAACAGTGAATTTGCCCGCCTCATCAAACAGGGACATCTGGGTCGGAAATCAGGGCGCGGGTTTTATCTGTGGACCAAAGGCAAGGTTGTCAGAGATCAGGTGCCTGAGCATGACAATCTTGAAAAACTGGGGCGGGAGCTGGTGCAGCCGATGGTGGACGAATGTGAGGTTTGTGTAAAAGAGGGCATTGTTGCCAGCGCAGACCTGGCGGATATTGGTGTAATTATGGGAACCGGGTTCGCCCCGTTCCTTGGTGGGCCGTTAAACGCCCGCAAGAATGGCAGGGCATAAATCATGGCAATCAAAAGAACAAAAACCTTGCGTCGTGTTGCAATTATCGGCTCCAAGCGTGTGCCGTTTTGCCGCTCTTATACGGGCTATGATGACGAAACCAACATGAGCCTGCTTGCCACGGCCATTGGTGGGCTGGTGGAGGCCTATGAACTGCACGGACAAAAAATTGACGAAGTAATGGCCGGGGCGGTCATTAAACATTCGCGCGATTTTAATCTGGCGCGTGAAGCGGCGCTTGATGCGGGCCTGTCACCGGCAACGCCGGGCACAACCATTCAGATCGCCTGTGGCACATCCCTGCAGGCTGCATTGTCGCTGGGGGCCAAGATTGCCTCGGGGGAAATTGATAGCGGTATCGCGGCCGGGTCGGATACGATTTCGGCTTCTCCGATTGTATTTGGCGATAAATTTGCCAAACGTCTGGCTAAATTGAGCCGTGCGCGCTCGTTCGGGCAAAAACTTGGTGCCCTCAAGGGCTTCAGCCTGCGTGAACTCACCCCTGTTGCCCCTTCGGTTGCCGAACCGCGCACCGGGCTTGCCATGGGGCAGCATTGTGAACTGATGGCCAGGGAATGGGGCATCAGCCGGGAAGAACAGGACCAGTTGGCCTTTAACAGCCATCAAAACGCCAGCAAGGCCATTGAAGAAGGGTTCCATGACGATCTGATTGTACCTTGTGCGGGAATTCTTAAAGACAATAATGTGCGGGGCGATACGACGCTTGAAAAAATGGCAACCATGAAACCTGCCTTTGACCGCAAGTCGGGCAAGGGCACGCTGACGGCGGCCAATTCAACACCGTTGACTGATGGGGGCGCTGCGGTGCTGCTGGCCAGCGAAGCATGGGCCAAAGAGCGCGGATTGCCGGTTTTGGCTTATCTGAGCATGGGGGAAGTCAGTGCCAATAATTTTGCTGCCGGTGAGGGCCTGCTTATGGCCCCCACGATTGCGGTTTCCGACATGCTGGAGCGCGCCGGTATTGGCTTTTCCGATATTGATCTGTTTGAAATCCATGAAGCGTTTGCCGCACAGGTTTTGTGTACCCTGAAAGCTTGGAGTGACCGTTCCTACTGTCGTGATGTTTTGGGGCGGGACAAGGTTCTGGGCAAGGTGCCAACCGCAAAGTTGAATATCAAGGGATCAAGTTTAGCCTATGGGCATCCGTTTGCCGCCACTGGGGCGCGCATTCTGGGGCACACGGCAAAATTGCTCAATGAAACGGGCAAACAAACCGCCTTGATTTCCGTTTGCACTGCCGGGGGCATGGGGGTTGCGGCGCTGGTGGAGCGGACTTAGTTCAAACCGGAAGCAGCCCGGCAGACCTGTTGGGGAAAGTGGCTGATCAGCTCTTTTCCCGGACAGGGCATATTTCAGAATTTTGCGAAATCAAGACGCCGGTCTTCGCCGGTATATTGGTTTTCGCGATTGGTTCTGCGTCGATCCGGGCCGAAATAGTGGTTTGATCGAACAAATTCGCGTGGATGCTGAATGACTTCCACCAGCCTTGCATACAGGTCCCTTGCGCATAAGGGTTTGCGCAGGAATTCTGAAATTCCGGCATCTCTGGCAGCCTCCACCCGCTTTTTTTCCGTATAGGCCGAGAGCATGATAATGGGGACAAACCGGCTTTCCGAATTTTCATCCCCCCGCAATAGTTCGGTGAGCTCAACCCCGTTCAAGGTTGCAAGGGCGTAATCAAAAATTGCGATGTCTATGGGATGTGATTTGAATTCTTCAAGGGCGATTGCACCGTCGGAGGCTTCGCGAATTTTGGTAATGCCAAATCCGCGTAGCATGGCGCGAATGATTTTGGTCATGTAAGGATTGGGATCGGCGACTAATACCGAAATCTGAGACATGTCTAGAAACTGCATTTTTTTCCCCTGTACAAGAGGATAGTTTAGAGCGTTGTCCGGTTGACCGGGTAAACATCAGACCACGAATAAACCCTTATCCTGCACGGCAAAAATGAACTGTTTACACACTTGAAAAGGCGCGTTGACAGATGGGGATGATGGCCCTATGTTCCCCCACGAGTTTTAGGCGCTTTTGCGCCTGTTTTTAATTGTCATAAGGGCTAGAGATATGAAAGTTCGCAATTCGCTTCGGGCGCTGATGGGACGGCATCGCGACAACAAACTTGTCCGCCGCCGGGGCCGTTATTACATTATCAACAAAGTTAACAAGCGTTTCAAAGCGCGTCAGGGCTAAATCTTTTCAGGTTTTAGTCCGATCGATTTTCTGTTGAAAAAGGCCCGCGATTTTCGCGGGTTTTTTATGCGCGGGGCTGTTCAAAAATATATCAGTGTGCGGCCCTAGGATGAGCCGGCACCGTCCTGATTGACGAATGCAATTCGCAACATGTTTGTGGAGCCCGAGATGCGCAAGGGCACCCCGGCTGTAATGGCGATACGGTCGCCGGGGCGGGCAAAACCTTGAGAATAGGCAATGGCGCAGGCCTTATCCACCATGTCTTCCAGATCATTGGCATCTTTTGTCTGCACACAATGCAGGCCCCAGACCAGAGACAGGCGCCGGACCGTTTTTGCTTTTGGAGAGAGCGCGATAATTGGCTTTGAGGGGCGTTCTCTGGCGGCGCGCAAACCGGTGGAGCCGGAGGATGTATAGGTGACAATTGCCGCCAGATCCAGGGTTTCGGCGGTCTGACGGGTGGCAGCGGAAATAGCGTCGGCGGCGGTGGCTTCGGGCTGAGCGCCCTGGGCGCGAATGATGGAAAGATAGTTGGGGTCGGCTTCAACTGCGGTGGCCACCCGATCCATTGTTGAAACGGCCTCAATGGGGAAATCTCCACTGGCGGATTCAGCAGAGAGCATAATGGCATCGGCGCCC
>WFOP01000363.1 GCA_015487985.1 Hyphomicrobiales bacterium | reverse complement strand
TTATAAGGGGGGTCGGCAAAAATCAGATCAACCGAATTTTCCGGCAATTCATTCATGCGCTCAACGCATTCACCGACAAGAATGGTGTCGATGGGCAATTGCCCGCTGTCAGCCACTTCGTTCGAGGAGGCTTTGGCACTCATTTTACGCAACATTTACTTAACCCTAACGCAATACTAACGCGCCTTTTGTAACCCGGCAGGGTTAATCATGGACTAAGTGTTATAGTTAGCATTTCCTTAATTGTGTCCGCCTCAATGACCGGGCTTTAGCTGGATTGCGGGTGCTCGCCCATTAAAAAGCGCGGGCCGGGGCCATTTTTCCCGGCGCGGTCTTCAGGGTTATAAAGCCTGCATTTTTCAAGTGACAAACATCCGCACCCGATACACCCATCCAGATTATCCCGCAGGCGGTTCAGGGTTTCAATTTTCGCATCCAGAGCCTTGGCAAATTGCTTTGAGATTTTTGTCCAGTCCGATTTTGTCGGGGTTCGGTTGGCGGGCAAGAGCGCCAGTTGCGCGCGAATTTGGGCAATGGTGAAATCAAACTGCTGGGCAATCAAAACAAAGGACAAGCGCCGAATGTCAGAAGGCTCATATCGGCGTTGCCCGCCGCCATTGCGATCCGGGTGCACCAGCCCCTGGGTTTCATAATAGCGGATGGCTGAAACCGAAAGCCCGGTCCGTCGTGATAAATGCCCAATGCTCAACCCGCGCTGTGATGCCATTATTGTTCCTTTGAATGAATGATTTCAACTCTGCTGAAAAATAATCAAATTTGCCTTGACCTGAAGTTAGGTTGAGGAATTACAACGCCATCAGAGGCGGGTCAATTCCTGTGATTTGCGCCTGTGAGTGTTTCAAAAAACATTCATGGGAGCCCCAGGCTAGTCCGCATGTAATGAAAACGGATAATGATAACGGAGAAAACCATGAGTGATGCAATTCTGGAACATGTAAATGTAACTGTGAGCAACCCTGAAAAAACCACGAAAATGCTTTGTGAACTGTTCGGCTGGCATATCCGCTGGCAGGGGGCCGCCAAAAATAACGGGCATACAATCCATGTCGGGGGAACCCATTCCTATGTCGCGGTTTATGGCACGAAAACCCCCGATGGTCATGCCGACAAAACCAGCAACAAAGTTGGCTCCCTGAACCATATTGGTGTTGTGGTTGATAATCTGGACAAAATTGAACGACGCGTAAAAAAGGCTGGATTTTCCCCCTATAATCATGGGGACTATGAACCGGGCCGCCGCTTTTATTTCGATGATCACGATGACATTGAGATTGAAGTGGTGAGCTATCAATAGCGGGTTTTTTGCTGGCAAAGACCCGACTGTGGAACCGGTTTCAACAGAAAGCAATTTTGATGAATTTTAGTGCACTATTTAAGCAACCGATATTTCTGCTGTTGCTGACGGGGAGTCTGGGTGGACTGAATTTCCCGTTGGGCAAGCTGGCAATGGCTGCCGGCGTGTCGCCCGCTCTTTGGGCGTTGCTCATTTCTTTTGGGGCGGCCATATCATTGTTGCCATTCCTTGTGCTCAACAAAACGTTGCGAGTGCTAAAGCCTGATGTGGCCCGTTATGCGTTTATCTCGGGAATGATTTCTTTTGCTGGTGTCAATTTGGTTTTATTCAGCGTAATCCCCCATGTGGGTTCGGGATATGCAGGGCTTATGTTTGCGCTCTCCCCGATTTTTACCCTCACCTTGTCTCTGGCTTTTAACTTCAAATCCCCCGGTTTTTGGGGGGTGACAGGAATAGGAGTTGGTTTTGTGGGCGCCGCAATGGTTGCCCTGTCCAAAGAAACCTCCCCTGACCCCAGCGGTATATTCTGGGTGATTGCCGCCCTGTTTCTTCCTGTTATTCTGGCGGTGGGTAATGTCTACAGGTCCCTGGCCTGGCCCGGAAAAGAGTCCCCCGATATCCTGGCATTCTGGTCCCATATATTTTCAGCCATTGTTTTGTTTGGTGTTGTTATTGTGGCCTGCGGGGTTGGTATTATGGAACAGTTGCAAAAGGTTCCTCTGCTGGCATTGGTTCAGATGCTGGTGGCGGGTCTGATGTTTCCGGTTTACTTTCGGTTGCAAAAGTATGGCGGTCCGGTTTTGCTCAGCCAGATGGGCTATGTGATCGCAGCGGTTGGCATGCTCGCTGCGACCCTGTTCCTGAATGAGGCTTATCCGGTTTTGACCTGGATTGGAGCAGGCATAATCGCCCTTGGTATCGCCGCTACCATATATGCCCGCTCCGGGAAATGAAAACACCTCAGTTCGTGCGGTTGTTTTTCATGGTTACATCAGGCGGAACGTTTAATCCGTGTGTCTTTGCCCCCATCAGGGGAGGGGGGCCGTTTTACCAGCCCGGCAGCCAGTTTGTTCAGGTAGACTTTTGCAGATTCAGCATTATCCGGCAGGTTCACAATATTGCTTTGAAGATTGTTTTTGGCCATGACGCCAAGGTTTGAAACGACTCTGCCCAAGACACTTTCGCCATCGATCAGAATAATGACAATGCGGTTTTGCCCCTCGTTCAATTGATGGGGATATTGGCCGGAATCGCGGCAGATTTTGATTCCCTCCAATTGTCTTCAACCAGAATTTGAAAAGGAGCGTCAAGGCTGAAGCAAATTTGTGTGGCCAGATGCTTGTGCTGGCTGTTGTCGGACAGGGGGCCGATATAGATGGCGTTGCTATCCCAAAGAAACAGTTTTGATTTGTCTTTGACCACAGATATTGCCTTTTTGTCTGACCTCTAGCATTCGCAGTTTTTAATTCGTTGGCCAGGTGCCACGTTCACGTATCACGCGATATGCGCTTTGCTGCATCTCGTACGATTATTTTATGAAATGGCATAATTGTCAAAAGATAGGCTTTGCCAAATCCGTTATGAGTGCGCACCCAGGTTGAAAGAGCAATGCCCTCTTCATGACGCAGAACTGAAATAAGAAAATTCAGATGTTCGTCGTCCTCCCCCAACAAAATTTCATTCTCGCTTACACTCTGCACCCGGAAAACACCAATTTGATCACCTAAAGCAAGGGTGGTTTTCCCTGCCGGTAGCGCCGGGTTGGCGCCGCCGGTTTTAAGGCCGTAAAATGAAACCGCAAAATTACGAACTTTCATAAGCGCATCAACCCATTGGGGCATATTGGCCAGTGCCAGCAGGGCGGCTTGAGATACCGGGATTTGTGCGGGCACTGTGTCGTTGAAATAACAATCTACAAAATCCCCGCTTGCGATTTTTTCATGTAATGCGCTTTGGCGCGGTAGCTTAATCGCAGATATTCCCACTAGGCCTGTTTCCCGATATTGTCTTGCTCGCTGTCAGATTGGTTCAACTTGAGAGACTTGGCTTCAGCGTTGCTGAGTTGCTCGCCCTGCTTGCGTTTGAGCAATGCGTCTCTTGCCTTGGCATACAGGTCATCCTGCCAGAAAATCAAACACCCGTTACATCCCTTGCCACAACATCCCTCAACCCCGACCCGGTTGGTTTTATGGCGGCGGTCAGTTGGACTGTCGATAACGCTTTGCGCCAGTTTGTCCCGGGATTTGTCATAGGTTTTATCCTTGCGCTCGCCTGCCACTTCCAGCTTTTGCACCACTTTGTCAAACTTGATGCGCGCCCACTGCTCCTCCGTTAGCGCCCGCTCTTTTCGCATGACTGTAAAGGCGGGAAACCGCGCTTTCAGTTCGGCGATGTTTTCGTGATCAAAAAGAGAAAACGGGATGCGGATATTGGTTTTGGTTGAGCCGTGTACAATTTCTTTGACCTCACCGGTATCCGCCATTTCAAAATTATACGCCCGCAAAAGTACGGTCTGACGATTGATGGGGGAAACAAAGTCCAGCACTTCCCCCGCCTCGAGTTTGTTTTTCACCGTGACAATAAAGGCATCGTCTCGAACCTCAGCAACAACTCCTGCATACTCCCATTGCGCCAGCGCTTCGGTTTGCTCGTAATCGTGAGCATAGTTGGTCAGTCGGCCATCATGGAACGCCAGCGTGTAGCCCCGATTACCCACCGATTCCAGTTCGCGCATATAAGTGTTGGGGTTCCAGTTTTGCGGGTCGGCATAATAGTCATCAATCGCCATGCGATAGGCGCGCGCAACAATGGCCACATAATATTCGCTTTTGCCGCGCCCTTCGACTTTGAGACTGTCAACGCCGATGCGCAAATAATCATTGAGTTTGGGCATGATGCACAGATCGCGGGAATTCAAGATATATGAGCCGCGCCCGTCTTCCTCGATGGGCATCAGTTCACCGGGCCGGCAACCTTCCTCCAGCAGAAATTCAAACATGTCAGCATTGTCTTCGTTGATATCGAGTGCTTGCACCGTGCCGTCCTTCAGGCGCATGCGCACTTTGTAGTTCCAGCGGCACGAATTGGCACAATTGCCCTGATTGGCCCCGCGTTCCGACATGAAATTGGATAAAAGACAGCGCCCCGAATAGGTCATGCACATGGCGCCGTGTACGAAGGCCTCAAGTTTTATGTCAGGGCATTTTTCGCGAATTTCGCTTAATTCAGAAAAGGAAACCTCCCGCGCCAAAACGCACAGGTCGGCCCCCTGATCCCGCCAGAAATTAACCGAAAGCCAGCTTGAAACATTGCTTTGGGTAGAAATATGCAAGGGGAGTTCAGGCGCGTGTTTTTTGACAAATTGAAAAACCCCCGGATCGGCGATGATCAACCCGTCCGGCTTCACCTTTCGAACCGTTTCAATATATTCCTCCAGTTTTGGCACATCCTTGTTGTGGGAAAAAAGGTTGAGCGTCAAATAGGCGCGTTTGCCGTGGGCGTGGCAAAACTCAACCCCCTCAATTACGTCCTCAAGGGAAAACTGGGATTTTGTCCGCAATGACATATCGGGCGTGCCAAGATAAACCGCGTCCGCACCATAAAGAATGGCCATTTTCAGCTTGCGCAAATTGCCCGCCGGCATCAGTAGTTCAGAACGTTTGCTCGTCATGGAATTGGACCCCGGTGTCAGCTATCAATTGCAGATAAGGCTTGCCTGCGGCCCCGTCAACAACTCTGCCGGGCTTCATGGTTTTAAGAAGCGGGCTTACCTGTTGCCGTTTAGCCGGGATATTGCGGCTGCAACCGGCGCAAAATCGGCCCGATGATGGGGTGTTGGACCCACCTGGGACAGGGCGCTTAGATGCCGGGCCGTGCCATAGCCCTTATGGGCACAAAAGCCAAAGGCAGGCTCTGCACGATGCAGGGTCTGGCACATATTGTCCCGTGTGACCTTGGCCACAATGGAGGCCGCCGCAATTGAAGAAGAACGGGCATCCCCCTTCACCATCGCCTCGGCAGAACAAGATATGTTGAGGGGAACATCCCGGCCATCAACAAGCGCATAATCAGGTTTTGTTGGAAGTGATGCGATGGCCTTTTCCATGGCCCATAAAGTTGCGCCGCGAATGTTGAGTTTTTCGATGATGGAAGGCGGCGCGCTGATAATGGAAACGAGGGCGGTTTCAATAATCTGCGTGAACAGGTGCAGGCGTTGTTTTTCGCTGATTTTTTTTGAGTCATTAAGCCCGGCTGGAATATGGGCCGGGTCAAGAACAATAGCGGC
Source organism: Hyphomicrobiales bacterium (assembly GCA_015487985.1). Taxonomy (GTDB): domain Bacteria; phylum Pseudomonadota; class Alphaproteobacteria; order Rhizobiales; family Devosiaceae; genus DROE01. The sequence goes on along the minus strand of WFOP01000363.1, from coordinate 650 downwards.
CACCACCACGGGACCGGCCAACGGTCCGCGCCCCGCTTCATCAACCCCGGCAACAATTTTGTGCCCCTGTGCCATGAGTTCTTTTTCTCGGGAAAAATCAGGCACTGGTTTTGTGGCAGGAAAAAGCGAATCAGAATGTTTCATCAACGCAGTTTAGTTCAGGCCAGGCTGATAAAACAGCGCCTAAAACAAAGAGAGTTGCCGGTCGTCTCTTACCGGGGGAATGAACAGATCAGAACGCAGAACCGGTGGTTTTCTGTTGAGATCAAGCTTCTCCACAATCCGCTCAAACCGTTGTTGCAGCATCACGGCATAGGGGCCTTGTCCAACAAAGCGCGAATGAAAACGTGGATCATTCGTGCGGCCGTTTTTTTGCCCGCCACGCACATCGCGCACGAGATTGAGCACATGGGAAACCTTGTTCGGGTAATAACGCAACAGCCATTCACCAAAGATTCCCTTAACTTCGGCGGGCAGTCGCAGCAAAATTGTCTGTGCGCCACTTGCCCCTTGTGCGGCCCCCGCTTCCACAATCCGCTCCAGTTCCATGTCATTGATTGCAGGAATGAGCGGCGCCACCAGAACATGGGTGGGCACACCGGCGTCGGTCAGCTTGTTTATTGCTTCGAGCCGTTTGGCGGGGGTGGATG
>WFOP01000362.1 GCA_015487985.1 Hyphomicrobiales bacterium | reverse complement strand
GTGACGGTCTTTCCAGCAGCATTTGGTCCTAAAAACCCGACAATTTCACCCTTGAACACTTCAAAATCCAGCCCGCGCACCGCATGAACCTCATCGGTTCGGGTTTTGAAGGTTTTGCTCACCCCCTTTGCCCGGATCATTGCAATTGCATCGCTGTGCGCAATTGAATCACGTTGTTGAATAAATTGTGTGTTATGCTTGACCTGATTTAGAATCCGACTATTCATGACGGCCCTGCTCAATATCTGGAATTAAAAAACATCTTATGAATCAAGATATACAAAGGTCAAGAAAAGAGTATGCCCTAATGGTGGACAGGCTGATTGCCGCCGCCAGAGCCGCACAAAATGCGGCGGACATGTTTGATGAAAATCTGGGGAAGATTTATGGCTCCAACCGCACGGACGGGCGCTGTGCGGACATTATCCAGCGATTTGGCCGCCTGACTGCCGGGGAGCTTGCCGAGCAGACCGGGCTGACGACCGGTGCCATAACCACCATTATCGACCGCCTGGAAAAATCCGGGGTGGCGCGCCGCACACGCGACAAGAGCGACCGACGCAAGGTCTATGTGGAGTTGACGGAGTTCGCTAAAGAGATGGTGGACACCATGTTTACCCCCATGGGGGAAGTTTTCGGACAGGCCATGGCCGATGTTTCGCTGGAAGAAGTGCGCGCAATTGCACAATATCTGGAATTTACCGATCGCATGAACAGAGCCTATGCCAAGGTTTTGCAAAAATATGCCTCTAAATCAGGGGCAAGCGAAGAAGAACGCCTTTTGCAAGCCAAGGGATTTGCTCAGGATGTCAGGGATATCAATCCCACACTTGCGGCAAGCTGGGGGCAGACCCCCACCGACCCCCCACAGACGGGCAAAAGCCCCACTTTTCAAACGGGCAAAAAATCTACTTTGGCAAATCCTAAAAACTAAAGCATGTTGCGTTTATCGGTATTCACGCGACCTGCCTTATCCATTTGTTTTGGCGTATCTTTTATCCCAGAACCGCCGCCAGCCGCGGGTCGAGCCCGAGGGCATGCTTTTGTCAGACGCGCTTTGGGAAATTTCCCGGCTGCCGAGGCTAAGGGTTAAATTCGTTCCCCCTCAACAATCCGATAGGTTGGCTCTTTCAGCGTCACCAGTTCTTCGGCGGCCACCGGATGCACTGCGATTGTGCGATCAAAGTCCGCTTTTGTCGCCCCCATGCCAACGGAAATACCCACCATCTGGATCATTTCACCCGCCGCATGACCCATGATATGCACCCCCAGAACCTTGTCTGTTTCTGCATCGGTAATCAGCTTGAACATCATGCGGGTTTCGCTTTGCACAAAGGCATGGGTCATGGGCTTGAAGCGAGCAATATATACGTTGATTTCCCTGAATTTTGCCGATGCCTCGGCCTCGCTCAAACCCAGGGTTCCGATTTCAGGATCAGAAAATACCGCTGTGGGGACAATGGAGAGATCAACCTTTGTCGGGTTGTCGTTAAACTGGGTTTGAGCAAAGGCCGCCCCCTCGCGAATGGCAACGGGGGTGAGCGCGGCCCGGCCATTGACATCCCCCACCGCAAATACCGAAGGACAACTGGTGCGTGAATACTCATCCACCGGAATTTCCCCGTGCCGGCCAAGCTCCACACCAATATTTTCAAGGCCCAGATTCTCAACATTGGGGGTACGTCCGGTGGCATACATCACCTGATCGACATCCACTTTCATATCATCCGAGCAGACTACACACAGGCCATTTTGAGTTTTTTCAATGACTTTTGGCTGCGTGGCGAGACAGACTTTAATCCCGTTATGGTTCATCTCCTCGGTCAAACCTTCGCGCACATGCATATCAAATCCACGCAGGATCAATGCCCCGCGATAAGCAAGGGTCACATCAACCCCCAATCCATGAAAAATGGACGCAAATTCCACCGCAATATACCCCCCCCCGACAATCATGATTGATTTGGGAAGCGTCTTGAGATCAAACGCCTCGTTGGAGGAAATGGCGTGCGCAATCCCTGGAATTTCAGGCATATAGGGTTTGCCACCGGTGGCGATCAGAATTTTTTTGGCGGTCAGAATTTCCTGACTGTTGTGCAGAATTACTGAATTGGGGCCGGTGATGGTTGCATGGTCGGCGCGAATTTCAACCCCCGAAGCGGACAACAAGGAACCATAAATTCCCTCAAGGCGTTTGATTTCCCTGTCCTTGTTGGCGATCAGGGTTGGCCAGTCGAAACTGGCCTCCACCGACCAGCCAAAACTTTTTGCCAACTCAAAGGTTGAACTGAATCCACTGGCATAGGTGAACAGTTTTTTAGGCACGCACCCCCTGATGACACAGGTGCCCCCCAGACGATATTCTTCAACCACACAAACCTTTGCGCCAAATCCGGCTGCAATCCGCGCTGCACGAACGCCCCCTGAGCCGCCCCCGATAACGATCAAATCGAAGTTGTTTTCCATAATAATTCGCCTGTTCACCTAAAAAAGAAATGGTATTTGCGATTGCCACAAAAAAAGACCCCGCACAAGGCGGGGTCTGCCAACTTGCCAAATCAGGCCTCCCGGTGCAATCGACCCGGCTAAAGCTCGATGCCCCTGTTCCGCAGTTCCGCACGCACCTTGGCGAAAAATTCGGTATTCAGGTTCGCCTGAAAAATCTGCATTGCAGAAGAAAGTTCTTCGTTAATGGACTGGTTTACCGAGGCGAGTTTTCTGCCGACATCCGTTTCATAAAATGCCGTGATCTCCTGCAACTCTGCAACGCTGAAACGCAAAGCATAAATTCGAGCGAACTGGTCGAACAATTCATCTTTCCGACCGGAATAAAACTTGATGACTTCACCAATCGCATCGCCCACTTCATTTGTAATTTCGGGGTTTTGCGACAGGATCGTGCGCATGGAGTTGATGCCGGTCTGAATAAGAGCACGCTCGTATAGCTGCGAGTTATCGGTTAAATCCACATATTTGCGCGCCAGGGCGAGGTGGTCGGGAGACAGCTCCTGAGCACGCGTCGGCAACGCGGCGCCAAACATCATTGCGCTACTCAGCACAACGAGCAAAATTACTTTAACATTAATATTCATCACGAAGTTCTTCATTAAAAACGATCCCTAGTTTTCGTCCCGATTGTCTCTTTATCGGCTTATCGGCTTAGCTTGATAACACCATTTGCTCCCGCAATGTAAGCATTCTGGCACAAATTCAAAAAAAGACCATGCTGCACAACACCGGGAACTTGCAGCAACTCATTTGAAAGCTCTTTTGGATTGGAAATGCGGCCAAAACATGCATCCAGTATCAGATGGCCCTCATCGGTTATAAATGGCGTTTCGTCCGCCTTTTTCCGCAGTAACAGATCCCCGGATAGTTTGAGCGCCCCGGCAACTTTTGCAATGGCGTTTTTGGTGGCCATCAGTCCGAATTTATTGACTTCGATGGGCAATGGAAACGCCCCTAAAGTTTCCACACTCTTGCTGTCATCGGCGATTACGATCATTTTTTTTGATGCCGCAGCAACGATTTTTTCGCGTAACAAAGCGCCCCCGCCCCCCTTGATCAGGGATAGGTCAGCCGTAATTTCATCCGTGCCGTCGATGGTGATGTCCAACTGGTCCAGATGGTCCAGATCCGAGAGGGGAATCCTGAGGGATCCGGCCTGTTCAGCGGTTTGCTCAGAAGTAGGGACGCAAATACATTCAAATCCCTCAGCTACCCTGGCCCCCAGCAAGTCAACAAAGTGCTTTGCGGTTGAGCCGGTTCCCAAACCGATACGCAAGGGCGCTCCGGTGGAAATATCCAACTCCTGCATGGCGGATTTTGCCGCCTCCAACTTATGCACATCACTCACAATATTGTTCATCCCCATGCTGCAAAATCTGCAAAACCTGATCTGTGTCCAACCTGCAACCCAAAGGATATTGATTGAATTTATACAACTAAACGGACTGCTAGGCCGGCATCTTTATTGAGTCAATCTCTTACTCACGAAATTTTGATCAGTTTGTGTGCCACATTGGCAACAATAGCAATTTCAATTACATCATTTTAGAGACCTGAGGCAATAATGCGCTTTGCAGACCTTTTGGAAAAGGTTAACAATGGTGAATCACTTTTAGGACGGCGAAGAGGACTGCCGAACAGGTTTAGGGAAAATACCGATGACAAAACAAATACAATCTTTCTTTGCAATTGTGCTGAGCGCATTTGTACTGCTGGCGGTGGCCGCGCCAGCAAACGCGGCACGGGTTTACAACCCGGATACAAACAGATGGGAAGAAGCCACAGCGCGGACCCCCGGCGCACGTCAGAGCAGCATACCGCGTCAACTGGTTGACTATAGCACTGACCTTAAAGTTGGCTCCATTGTAGTGGAAACCAGCGAACGGCGTGCATATCTGGTTTTGCCTGACGGAAAGGCCATGCGCTATGGTGTTGGCGTTGGTCGCGACGGATTCCGCTGGAGCGGCACCCACCGTTTGACCCGCAAAGCCGAATGGCCAGGCTGGACACCCCCTGCTGCCATGCGTCAACGTCAGCCCGAACTGCCCGCTTATATGCCCGGCGGACCGGACAACCCCCTTGGTGCGCGTGCGCTCTATGTAGGCAACACGCTATATCGTTTGCATGGCACATCGGAGCCATGGACCATTGGGCAGGCTGTTTCCTCAGGTTGCATACGTCTGACCAACGACGATATTATCGACCTTTATGATCGTGTGCGTGTTGGGGCGTTGATTGTTGTAAATCAATAGTTCTTCAGCAAAACATGCCTATTATCGGGACCGGCCTTTGGGCCGGTCTTTTTTTTGCTCAACTTTTTGCCCAACCCTTTTTTATATTCAACTGTGTTGCCAAGCCCTTTTTGGCGTTACAAGAGTTCAAATGCCTTACTCAACATGTGAAGCAATCACAAGAAACAGACCGATAAAAACATGAAAATGGACTTACCCATCAACGCCACAACCCAGTCAGCCCCCCACAAAACCCGGCTGACCGACGGTTTTGGGCGCAATGTCACCTATCTGCGCGTTTCGGTTACAGACAGATGCGACTTCAGATGCACATATTGCATGTCTGAAAACATGACTTTCCTTCCCAAAAGGGATGTTCTCAGCTTTGAAGAACTCAGCGAAATTGTGGGCCGGTTTATCCAGCGCGGCGTTACAAAGGTCCGCCTGACCGGGGGAGAACCTCTGGTTCGGCGCGATATTATGGCGCTGATTGCACGACTTTCAAAATATCTGGATGGCGGACAGCTCAAGGAGCTGACCCTAACCACCAATGGCAGCCAGTTGGCGCGCTATGCCAGCCAACTGGTGGATAACGGTGTGCGAAGGGTCAATGTTTCCCTTGATACTCTTGAGGAGGACAAGTTTGCCCGCATCACACGGCGGGGACGCCTCAAACAGGTATTGGCGGGAATTGATGCGGCGGACGCGGCCGGCCTGAATATCAAAATCAACATGGTTGCCATGCGCGGGTTCAATGATATGGAAATTGAGCCAATGATGGTGTGGGCACATGGGCGCGGATTTGATCTGACGCTGATCGAAGAAATGCCGCTGGGGGAAGTGAGCGGAAATCGCTCCGGGAGTTTTTTGCCCCTCAGGGAAGTGCACGATCAGCTGGCGGGCAAATATCGGCTTGAAAAAATCGAACACAAAACCGGAGGGCCAGCGCGCTTTGTGCGCATCGGTGAAACCGGGGGGCGCCTGGGGTTCATCACCCCCATGAGCCATATTTTCTGCGAAAGCTGCAACCGGGTCAGGCTGACCTGCACCGGCAGGCTGTATCTGTGCCTTGGCAAGGAAAACAATCTGGATTTGCGCGAACCGCTTCGTCAAAAAGGGCTGGCGGGGCTGGATGAGGCACTGGACAAAGCGATGATTTTGAAGCCGCAGGGGCATGACTTTGATCATTCAAGAAAACATCCCGCCCTTGATCGTCATATGTCGGTGACCGGGGGCTAATTCAGCTTCCTAATTAATCAAACCCGGACAGGGGCAGTTGAGTCGTGTATTTAATCTGCTCCATGGAGAAAGACGAAGAGACATCGTTCAGGGAAATTTGCGCAATCAGGCGGCGATAAAAATCGTCATATGCACCAATGTCGGGCACCACGACGCGCAGCAGG
>WFOP01000361.1 GCA_015487985.1 Hyphomicrobiales bacterium | reverse complement strand
GGCTCGGAGATGTGTATAAGAGACAGTTGATGCCCTGACAGGGCCTGAGCCGCTGCGCGTTCCTTGGCGGTCACTTTTTTGCGCGCAACAAATCCCCCCACAACCGGCAGGAAAATAAGGGCGGTTAACAGCGAGGCGGAAAGGGTAACAATGACCATTATTGGCAGGTAGGACATGAATTTGCCCACGATTCCCGGCCACATCAAAAGCGGCAGGAAAGCGGCAAGGGTCGTTGCAGTCGAAGAAACAATCGGCCAGAACATCATGCGCGCCGCCCGAATAAACGCTTCGCGGCGATCAAGCCCTTCAGAAATTTTGCGCTCCGCATATTCCACCACAACAATGCCCGCATCCACCAGCATGCCCACGGTGAGAATAAGCCCGAACATGATCATCATGTTCACCGTCATCCCCATGAATTGCAGGAATAAAAAAGCAACAACAAAGGAAAGCGGAATAGACAGGCCAATTAACAATGCCGGGCGCAGCCCCAGCATGGCCACCGACACGATAATCACCAAGGCAATGGCGGTAAGAACCGAGGATTGCAGGGAGTCAAACATGCGTGTGGCAAAGCGTGCCGTATCGATCATGTAGGAGACTTCAAGGGCCACCGGCCAGTTTTGGGATGCTTTTTCGGTGATTTCGTGCACTCGGTTGCTCAGGTCAATAATATTCGTGCCGATGCGCTTGTTGACCGAAAGTACCACAGCGGGCTGCCCGTTTACCCGTGTGAAAACCGTCGCATCCTTGAACGTGCGCTGAATTGTGGCAATGTCGGAAAAGGTGACATTGGTGTCGCCATCGGTCTTGATTGGTAACGTAAATACATCTGTTGCGGATTCAATCAATCCGGGAACTTCCAGCGAAAACCGCCCCTGTCCGGTATCAAGATTTCCTGCCGGCACCACCATATTGTTGCGCGCCAGGGCGTCCAGCAACTGCGATGTGGTCAGGTTGTAGGATTCAAGTTTGTTCAGATCAACGATGATCTCCAGCACTTCCTCCCGGTCCCCGGACATATCAACGTCCAGCACATCGGAATCTTTTTCCAGCAGATCCCTGAGGTCGCGCCCGTGCTTGAACAATGTGCGGTCCGGCACATCACCAAACAAAACAACCGTGATGGTTCCGAAATTTTCAATGCTCACTTCATTGACCGTGGGGTCGGTTGCATCCTCAGGCAGGGAGGATTTTGCTTTGTCCACCGCATCTTTTGCATCCTGAAGCGCCTCGGACATCTTGGCGTTGATATCAAACTCCAGCACCACCGACGCCCCGCCCTTAAAGGCGGTTGAACGCATGCTCTCAAGCCCTTCAAGCCCCTGCAATTCAGTTTCCAGCGGCTTGACCAAAAGCCGATTGGCATCGGATGGGGAAAGTCCGGTCTGGGTTGTCACGACATAAAGAAAAGGTACGTCAATTGCCGGTTGGCTCTCGCGCGGCAGCGTATTAAAGGCACTGATTCCCGCAATCATCATCACAACCATGATGACGATAACGCTCCGTGGACGCCTAAGAACTGTTTCAAGTACCTTCATCATTGGCTTGTTTCCCCGCTGCTGGCATCTGCATAGGCCGCATCAACCTGTTGGCCGTCAGTGACGTATTCCTGCCCCAGGGTGATAATATCCACCTGTGCGGGCAGTCCCGCCACCCAGATACCATCCGCCTGATCGGTGATGATGGTGACCGGGACAAATTTTGAAATACCCTCGTTCACGATACGCACCCCTAAAGTCCCATCGGTCTTGAGCGTTAAAACCGATTGCGGGATCAGGTGGGCGGGAATTGCCCCCACTTGAATTTTTGCGGTTGAAGTGACCCCGTCGCGCAATGAGCCGTCGGAATTGTCCAGTTCCACTTCCACCTCAAAAGCCCGTGTGGCCCGGTCTGCACTGGGGGAAACATAGCGCACCACCCCTTGCACACTCTGGCCGGTAACGGTGGTGACAGTTGCCGGTTCTCCCACTTTGACCGCAGAGACCTTTGCCTCGGCAACCTTGCCGGCGAACAACATCGGGTTCATTTGCACGATGGTGGCGCAAATGCCTGAATTGTTCAGCACGTCGCCGGCATCTGCGAGTGGCTCCTGCACAACGCCCCCCACCTGCGTATAAATATGTGTTTTTTCAAGATCATTTTTGATGTCGTCCAGCGAAGAAATTGCCGCTCGAACGGATGCTTCGGCGCTGGTCAGATTGACTTCATACTGGCGTGCCGTATTGGCGGCAGCTAATCCTTTTTCTCTCAGGGAGGCGTTGGTTTCATAATCTGCCTTTGCCTGGGCCAGAGACGCTTCGGCCTGGGCCAAAGCCGCCTCGCCCTGGGAGAGCCGCGCCAGACGCGTTCCCTGATCCAGCGAGCACAGCAGATCACCCGGTGTGACCGTTGCGCCTTTTTGCACATGCACTTCCTTGACAATGCCGCTGGTTTCCGCTCGCACCGATACCCGGGCAATAGCATTGGTTTGTCCGCGAACATCAACCTCAAGCGGCATGATAACTGATTCAAAGCGCGCAATGCGAACCGATTGCAGTTTGGGGGCTTCTTCTGCCGGCTCACTTTCAACCACAGCAACAGTTTCCTGGGGTGCGTTGGGGTCTTCAATCAGTCCCATTGAGATAAAAAGACGCCGTACGGGGCCGTTTTCTTCCACTTCAATCAGATCGATTATGGCCTGTTCGCCATTTCCCGCTCCCTTTCCACCCTGCACGAGTGTGCCGCTGGCCAGCCAGCCTGCAATAAGCAACAATAGGATCAGTGCGACCCCGTAGGACATGATATAACGCATCATTTTTCAGGAATTCCTATTCTGCTGCCTGAGAGGAGGTGGGGTCGGGTTTGGCCAGCGCAATCAACTCATCCATTCGTGAGAGAAGATGGGTTCGTGCGGCGCTTAAACAGGCAATGCCATACTTCACAACCCATTGATCGCTGGGGGCGTGGCGTTCGGATTTTACTTTGTTGAGTTGCTCAAGTTCGGCATCCAGTTTTTCAATTCGCTCATTGATGCGCTGCTCCACCAGCGAGGCGGGGAGTTGCGGTGCAAAACGGGCAAATAGTAAAAACTCGGAGCGAAACACATCATCATCCAGCATTTCAAACAATGACTGATGAAATGTCTCCCGGCCAAGCTCGGTGATAGAATAGACTTTTTTTGCCGGACGTCCCTCTTGCTGCTCGACTCGCGAGGTCACGAGCTTGTCATTTTCAAGTCGCGCCAGAGCCGGGTAGATAGAGCCATAGCTGGCGTCAACGAAATAGGCATATTCGCCCTCGGTGGAAGACTTGCGGATCTGGTATCCGGTCGTTTCCCCGTCATGCAATATCGCCAGACATAAATTCCGAACGTTCATCGCGGCAGCTCCTTTATAGACATTTTGACGCAACCTATATCGGGCATATATATATCGAACCTGAACAATTCAATATCCAGAATAATAAAAGTTTTGATTAAAATTAAATGTGTTCTGGAACGCCCGGCAGGAATTTGGCGTCAAACGGCAAACGCCGCAACCCGGAAGGATCGCGGCGTTTTCCCGTTGGGGTAGTGTATTTTCGCTTACATCATTTTTTCGATTTTGATGGTACCAAAACCCATGCCTTCAACCTGTGTGATGGATTTGGTGCCTTCGTCGTGACCAATGTCATAGCGGGAGAATTCAGCCTTGATGGCATCATGGCCCTGCATGTCATCATCCATCATGTCGCCATCTTTCATGTCATCGTCCATCATGTCGTCATCTGACATGCTGTCCCCTTTCATATCATCGCCCGACATGTCCTCATCTTTCATTTCGTCATCTTTCATGTCATCCCCCATCATGTCGCCACTCAGGTTGACAACTGCGGTTAGATAATTGTCGGGCACTTCAGTGGGGGCAACCATGGCAAAAAAGCGCAGCTCTTTTACCTCTGTATCCAATTGAAAAGTGATGGATTTGCCCGGTGCCAAAAGCACCCCCGGAGGGCCATCGGTTCCGGTGGCAACCGAGGCGTCGGCACCGATAGTGCCAACCAGTTTGGCCGGATCGCCGCTCAGAACCTGTTCTTCAGCAGCAGCGGTTACATAGTTGCCGGTAAAAATCTTGTTGTCATGAGCCGTTGCCGCTATCACAATCGGCGCAATCAGTTCGGCCTCCATGGTGTTGGTGATTGTGATTTTATAGGTGGCGGCAATGGCTGAAGATGCCATGAGCATGGAGAGTGCGGAAACGGCGCCAAGCGTTAGAATTTTTTTCATGAGTGATGTCCTCGTTTGAGTTCGCTACAAATTTCATTGTTCACCCGACCCGCCAAATTGGTGCATCGTGATGTGAGGACATGTCTAAATGGGCTTTGTTTTGACTTCGTTTGGCTAAAGTTAGGATTGGGTTAAGTGCCTACACAAGCGTGTTACAGGTCTGTTATTCCTGCTATGGTGCGCGCTAAGACCGCCGGGTAAAAAATGCAACAGGCGAATATCCATTATGTACCCAGAGCTCAGCGATACCAAAAACAAAAAGATTCTGATTGCAGAAGACGATGACAATATCCGCAATCTTCTCGGGTCCTACCTTTCGGTCAGCGGGTTTGAAATAACTTCTGTTGCCACCGGTTCGGCAGCCCTTAAAGCTCTGCAGCGGACTAAGTTCGATATGGCGGTTCTCGATATTATGATGCCGGACAATAACGGTCTTGATATCTGCGCGACAATCCGCGAACACCATAATATGCCGGTTCTGCTGCTTACCGCCCTTGGGGAAGAACGCGACAGAATCCGGGGTTTTGAAGTGGGGGCGGATGATTATCTGGTCAAGCCGTTTTCCCCTCGTGAACTGGTGGCAAGGGTAAAGGCGATTTTGCGCCGCACCCAACCCGACGCCTGCAATACCAGCCTGCCCAACATGCAAAACATGCCAGCGAACTATCCCATTAAAATGGACTGGGAATGTAAAAGCGCCAGTTTCAGGGGCCATGATCTGGAACTGACCCACCATGAGTTTACCATCCTTGCCGCCCTGACCAAACGTCCCGGCATCGTTTTTTCCCGCGACGAATTGCTGGATTTGCTATACCCTGCCGGGGGAAGTGTGGTGCAAAAGGCCGTTGATGTGCACATTCACAATGTGCGCAACAAGCTGGGGGCAGAGGGGGCAAAGCTGGTGCAGACAGTGCGTGGATTTGGTTATCGGGCGGCAAAGGCCGATTTGGCCCGCAAAGAGGCGAGCGGCAAAAATCCACTTCATAAAGATTTATCCAATGAATAATCACCACCGGCCCAAAAAAGGATACCCGGTATTGCTGGTGCAGTTGGTGGTGGCCAATATAATCGTTGCCGCCGCCGTCACCGCAACGCTTTACTGGATTTTTACCCGCCTCAAAGACGCCTATTTCATTAGCCTGACGGAAGAATTTGCCATCTCCCCCACCAAGCTCAATTCCATGTTTACCATGGATGTCGAGCAAAGCCTTTGGTGGGGTATTGTGGTGGCTTTGGCCCTTGGCATTGCCTTGTCGCTTTTGCTCACCAGGGCGCTGTTGCGGCCTATTTCCGATATGATCCGGGCTACGGAAAAAATCGGCGAAGGGGATTTGTCGGCGCGCGCCCCTTCTCTTAAGGGAGAGCTGGGCAGCCTGTCATGGCACCTCAACGACATGGCAGGTGCGCTGGAACAACAAGAGGCGGGGCGCCAACAATTATTGCGCGATCTTTCCCACGAATTGCGCACGCCCCTGACCAATGTCAAAGGATATATCGAAGGGCTGGAGGATGGTGTTTTTACACCCGGCCCTGAGGTTTTTAAGGTTTTGAACACAGAAGTCGCCCGGCTCAACGATCTCATCGACGATTTGAGCGAACTCAGCTTGAGCGAAAATATTGCGGGCGGGCTGGAACTGGAACCATTGGACTTGAAACAACAGCTCGCCGGTATAATAGCGGCACACAGGGCCAAAATGCTGGAAACAAGTTTCCGGATTCAACTTGCTGAAGTGGGCACGCCTCAAGCTTTATATGCGGACAAAAAACGCCTCCAACAGGTTTTCAACAACGCCATATCCAACATGATCCGTTATGCAATTCCCCCGGACCGCCCCCCAACAAATTCCCGCGATGGGGAAATCACGATTGACTGGAGCACGCCCCATAACGTGAAAATCCGTTTTGAAAACTGGGCCGAACCCATCCCGGACAAGGATTTGCCCCGGTTGTTTGATCGGTTTTTCAGGGTCGACAAATCGCGCACCGGTAAATCCAGCAATGTGGGTCTGGGGCTGGCTATCGTAAAGCGGCTGGTGAAAGCCCATGCCGGCAAAACATGGGTCGAGCAAAGCCAGGGCCGTTTCAGCCTGAACATTTCCCTGCCGGTGAACGCCCCGGTGGCACTCTAAGCGTTCATGTCCTTTGCCAGTCCCATAAAGGCGCGGATAAGCCGGTTCCCCTGGCGTTCTTTCAAACAGATCAGCGCTTCTTCCATCTGCTGATCCAGCCCGGTGATTTCAATCTTGCGCAACCGCCGGTCAAAACCAAATTCCGCCTGCGAAACAAACCCGATACCAACCCCGGAGGCGACAATCTCTTTCACTGCCTCGCGCCCCTCCGCCTCGATGGCGGGACGAAGTTTGATCTGGGTGTGATCCGCATGGTTTTGCAAAATCTGCTGCGTTTTTGACCCCGGTTCTCTGAAAATCAACGGGTGTTTGCAAAGTTCTTGCAGCGACATTTTTTCCGGCAAATCCCCGGGGTAACCTGCTGCGGCAAAAGCAACGATGGGCGTTGAACTGAGTTGAACACTGTCAAACCTGTTTTCCTTTGGTAGTGTGCCCAAAACCCCGATATCTGCTTCATAACTTACCAGCGCATTTCTGACATCGTCGCTGTTCCCCCCCTTTAACGACACAAAAATTCCCGGATATTTTTTTCTAAAATGGGCGAGCACATTGAGCAGATGAAAAGGGGAATCGGCGACTATTCTCAGCGCACCGCTGCGCAACGCCGTTGTTTCGCGCAAAAACTCCTTTGTCTGGGCTTCAACTTCAAACAGACGCTGGGTGAATGATAATAATTCCTGCCCGAATTCTGTCAGGGCAACCTGTTTTTTCCGTCGATCAAACAATAGCACATCATATGCCTCTTCAAGGTTTTTCACCTGATCCGACAGGGCGGGTTGTGACAGGTTCAGGGCTGAAGCGGCTCTGGAAAACCCGCCGTGAACTGCCACATTATGGAAAGCGCGGAGTTGAACATAGCGCATGTCGGTGCCTTGGCATTTCATAAATAAAATCTATCCAACCATATTATATATCGTTTTTACAAATAAATTTTACTGGCCTAGGCTTTGCCCAGATTATCAGGTCGAGCCAGTCAGCATGAACATTCCATTTGATCCTCCTACAGAAAAAGAGCCTTATTTGCTGACACCGGGTCCGCTGACGACAGCTATTCAAACCAGGCAGGAAATGTTGCGGGACTGGGGGTCCTGGGACGATGATTTTCGCGCAATGACCGCAAAAATGCGCCATGACCTGCTGGCGCTGATAGGCGACAGGGATAAGCAATTTGATTGTGTGCCCATGCAGGGCAGCGGCACTTTTGTAATCGAGGCCATGCTGGGTTCATTATTGCCGGC
>WFOP01000360.1 GCA_015487985.1 Hyphomicrobiales bacterium | reverse complement strand
GTTCTATTATCGCCGGGATTGCCAATGGCAGGTATTGTTTCGGCTTTTCCCCGCCGCCATCGTGGGCATTGTCATTGGGTTCTTTGTCGCTGACCTGGCCCCGGCAGAATTTTTCCACAAACTGATTGGTATTGTAATTCTGGTGGGATTGGCAATTTCTCTGGCGGTCGAGCATTTCAAAGTAAAGCCGAATAGCGGCTGGCTGGTCACATCAATTGTTGGCGCAATTGCCGGTGCCGCCTCCATGGTGGCCAATGCCGCAGGTCCCGTTTTTGGCATTTTTCTGTTACAGATGGGACTGACCAAGGAAAGGTTTGTTGGCACACGCTCGTGGTATTTTCTGATTTTGAATATCATAAAAGTGCCGTTTTTCCTCCAGTTGGGCACCATCAATGCCCAGACCCTTTTGCTTGATCTTTATGCCCTGCCGATTATTCTTCTTGGGGCATGGATTGGGGTGAAAGTGCTCAAAATGATAAACCTGTCCCTGTTCAAATGGCTTATTCGCGCCGCAGTGATTATTGCAGCAATTCGTTTGCTTGTTTTTTAGTCTGCAAATCCATAAACAGGTTCCAATCATTTTTGGAGATTGAATATTGGATTTAGCTTTCGTTATTCCCGCGTACAACGAAGAAACTCTGATCGGCGCCTGCCTTGCCTCTGTTGTCGCCGAGGTCAGGCGTTCCGGTTATGATGTGGAAATCATTGTGGTCAACAATGCCTCAACGGACCGGACAAAAGAAATCGCCAGTTCCTTTGAAGGTGTTACCGTGGTGGACGAAATGAAAAAAGGGCTGGTTCACGCGCGCCGCGCCGGATTTGATGCCTGCTCTGCCGAATTGGTTGCCAATATCGACGCCGACACCGAATTGCCACAGGGGTGGGTGACCACTGTAATGACCACTTTTGAAAAACGCCCCGATCTGGTGGCCCTGAGCGGACCATATATCTATCACGATCTGCCCTGGTACAAGCGGGCGCTGGTGCGTGGATTTTATTACTTCGCCTATATTCTTTATTTCCTGAACCGTTTTGTCTTTCGGGTTGGTTCGATGATTCAAGGGGGAAATTTTGTTCTGCGCCGCACCGCATGGGACAGTGTTGGTGGCTTTGATACCGACATTGCATTTTATGGGGAAGACACAGATGTGGCCAAACGGCTGCACAAGGTTGGTCCCGTCAAATGGACCTTCAAGCTCCCCATGTACACTTCCGGGCGGCGTCTTGAAGAGGAGGGGGTGTTTCGCACCGCTGGCACCTACACCCTGAATTATCTTTGGGTCACCTTCACCGGCAAGCCGTTTACCAAGAATTACTCCGATATCCGCCCCGATTAGACAGATTTCCGCCGGTTTTGGCATTCTTGAAAAAATTTAGTGCAATTGTACTGTCATTTACTGCAATTATGCAGTGATCATGAATTGTGTTGTGATTATGCGTAGGTTTTTGCCCCGGAAAAAGCGCAAAAGCATCTGTGCGATTGCGTAAAAAATGCCGAATTGATCCACATCTATTTTGATGAAATCAGTGCATAATATGCAAAAATGATTTAGAATGGTTCCAATTCAGACAGTATCGAATCGGAAAACACCTCTCTTGAAACGGGTCAAAGGGCCACATCGTGCCCCCACAGAAACAGACGTGGCAAAGCTTGCCGGCGTATCGCAATCCGCCGTTTCCCGCGCCTTCACGCCGGGTGCCAGCGTGGCTAAAAAAACCCGCGAGCGCATTCTGGAAGCGGCCAAAACCCTTGGTTATCAGACCAATCTCATGGCGCGTTCCCTGGCCACAAGGCGCTCCAATATTATTGCACTGGCCATTTCAAATCTTGAAAACCCTTTTTACGCACAGGTGGCAAAGGAGCTTTCCGAGCGCTTGCGTGACACGGGTCGGCATATTCTTTTGTTCACCACTTCAGGGGATGGGACAGCCGATTCGGAGCTTGAAAAAGTTCTTTCGTATCAGGTAGATGCCCTTATCTTGACCGCGACAATTCCCTCGCGTGAGCTGACGGAGCAGTGCCGGAAAAACGCCATTCCCATCGTGCAGATCAACCGCGAAAGCAAGATTTCAGGCATCTCCACTGTTCGGGGAGAAAATCAGCGTGCCGCCGAACAGGTTGCGGAGTTTCTTATTGC
>WFOP01000359.1 GCA_015487985.1 Hyphomicrobiales bacterium | reverse complement strand
GGGGGCGCTGGGTGCGGGGGCTGACATTATTTGTGATGTGAACATGGTGGTCAAAGGCATCATTTCATCCAAACTGCCCGCTGAAAACCATGTGCTTTGCGGCCTGCAAAGTGAAGGGGCAAAAACCTTTGCCCGCAAAAACAATCACACGCGTTCAGCCGGGGGAATGGAAACCTTGGCCGATCAGATGGGGGGCGCTGTTGTGGCCATCGGCAACGCACCAACCGCCCTGTTTCACCTTCTGGAAATGATTGAAAATGGCGCACCAAAACCCGCCCTTGTTCTGGGGTTTCCCGTGGGGTTTGTTGGCGCGGTTGAATCAAAGGATGTGCTGATTGCCAATGAACTGAACCTGGAGTTTATTGCCCTGCGCGGACGGCGCGGGGGCAGCGCCATGGCGGCGGCGGCACTAAATGCCCTTGCTTTCGGTTTGCAGACATGAGTGCCCCCTGGCTCACAATTGTTGGTGTTGGCGAAGGCGGTTTGAGTGCATTGGATGATGCAGCACTGGCGCTGATCGCCAGGGCAGAAACAGTGTTTGGCTCCGAGCGCTTCACCCGCCAGATCACGGAAAAACCCCACCAGAATATCGTGATGTGGACGCCGCCATTTTCCTCCATGACTGAACAGATTATTGCCAACCGGGGAAAATCAACCGTTGTTCTGGCCAGTGGCGATCCCAACTGGTTTGGGGCCGGTGCCACCCTTGGCCGGTTTCTTGATCCTGATGAATATGAAATTCTTCCCGCCCCATCCTCTTTTCAACTGGCCGCCGCCTCAATGCGCTGGCCCCTGCAAAATATTCAAACCGTTTCTTTCCACGCCCGCAGTGTGGACAATCTGCCCCGCTTTATTTTTCCCGGCGCGCGTATTCTGGCCCTGACTTCAGACGCCAAGACGTTGATGCAGGTTGCTACGGGGTTGATTGAGGCGGGCTATGCTTCATCCAATCTCACGGTGCTGGAAAATCTGGGGGGAGAAAATCAAAGAAAAATCGCATTCCCCGCGTTTCAGGCCCATCAGCAGAATATCGGTGATTTTTACGTTCTGGCCATTGAATGTATCGCTGAAAACGGGACCAGTTCCTTTGGCATTGTCCCTGGCCTGCCCGATGATGTTTTTGAACATGATGGTCAACTGACCAAGCGCGAGGTACGCGCCATAACCCTTTCAGGCCTTGCGCCATATCCGGGTGCTTTGCTTTGGGATGTGGGGGCGGGCAGCGGTGCCGTGGGGATTGAATGGATGCGCACATCACCTTTTTGCCGGGCCATCGGCTTTGAAAAAGATCATAAAAGATGCGCCCGTATGGAGCGCAATAAAAAGTCCCTTGGCACCCCGGATATGAAGGTGGTTTGTGGTGATGCCGGCTCAAATATTGTTGGCCAACCCACACCCGATGCGATTTTTCTCGGCGGTGATGTCGCAAATGAAACGCTGTTTGAAACCTGCTGGAAGGCGCTGAAACCGGGTGGTCGGCTGGTGGCCAATGCAGTAACACTTCAAGGCATTACGGCACTGAACAACCGGCAAAACACATATGGAGGGACGCTGACCACCATTGCGATTTCATCTCTCAAACCATTGGGAAAAAGCGCTGTAATGCGCCCCGCTTTGCCGGTAATTCAATGGGTGGTGACAAAACCGGGGGCCGGGATCAAACAATGAGCGCCACACTTTATCTGCTGGGGGTGGGGCCGGGTGACCCCGACTTGCTCACCCTGAAAGCTGCAAATATCCTCAGGAAAACCCGTGTTATAGCCTTTGCTCAAAAGCCGGGTACGCCCTCCATGGCGCTCAACATCACCAAAACCCATGTGCAAAAGCACGCAGCCCTTTTGCCGGTGGATGTGCCCATGCAGGTCGCGCCGGAAGCGGCCCAAAGCGCCTATGATCTGGCTGCCTCAAGAATTGCCGCATTGCTGGATCAGGGAAAATCCGTGGCCTACCTTTGTGAGGGGGATCCGTTTTTTTATGGCTCGGCCATGTATTTTTTTGATCGTTTGTCCCCTGAACATGCAATTGAAGTCGTGCCGGGAATTTCTTCCCTCAACGCCGCATCCGCCGCTATTCCACGGCCATTGGTGGCCCGCTCGCAGCACCTGAAAATTCTGCCTGCAACCATGGCTGAACCCGAGCTGAAAGCAGAGCTTGAGACGGCACAAAGCGTTGCAATCATGAAAACCGGACGCCATTTCTCGCGGATTAAAAAATTGCTGAGTGAAACTAAGCTGGCTGAAAATGCCCTCATAATCGAGCATGCCAGCGGGACAGATGAAAAAGTGACGCCGTTGCTGAAATATTCAGGGGATAACCTGCCCTATTTTGCAATAATCCTGACGCATAAGGGAAACGAAACCCCATGAGTGCCCCTCAACAGCCCGCCATAATTTTTTTCACCAGTCCGGGGGCGGTTCTGGCAGAAAAAATTGCCAAAATCGTGGACGGAAAAACCATTGATTGCAGTGCGCAGGAATTGGATGCGCGAAAAATTGTGGTGGATTTATTTGCCCTCAAAACGCCCCTGATTGGAATTTGCGCCACGGGAATTCTGGTGCGCCTGCTGGCGGGTGAACTACAAAACAAATACGAAGAACCGCCGGTTCTCAGCGTGTCAGTTGATGGCAAATTTATCATTCCCATACTGGGCGGACACCGGGGGGCCAATGCGCTGGCAACCCGCATCGCGCGCGAAATTGGTGGCAGTGCAGCCATCACCACCGCATCCGAAGGGCAGTTTGAGTTTGCCTTGGACGCCCCCCCTTCAGGGTATGTTCTGGCAAATCCCCAGGCAGCAAAACCTGCCATGGCGGCATTGCTGAATGGCGAAAAACTTGACGTTTCAGGCCACGCCGAATGGCTGAGGCGAGGGGGATATCCCGTTGAGAGTGACGGGAAAATC
>WFOP01000358.1 GCA_015487985.1 Hyphomicrobiales bacterium | reverse complement strand
CGTCCGGGCAGCGCCGGCAAAGCTGGCAAATTTGCCGGGCAAACCACAGACAAAAAACACCGCGTCCCCGTCATTCAGGCCAAGTTGCTCCCGAATTGCCGCCGTACGCTCTTCCCCGATATTTTTGGCAATGGGTCCGGCCCCCTGCCCGCCATCCCTGAAGAAAATATAACCCAACCCGGGCTGGCCTTCTTTTTGTGCCCACGAATTCATCCGGTCACAAAAGGCACGCGAACCGCCGGTTGGCGCCGGAATTGCCCACACTTCCACCTTGGGATCATTGGCAATCTGGCTGGCAAAAATCTTGAACCCCGACCCGGCAAAATGTTCGGTGACATTTTCCATTTCAATCGGATTACGCAAATCGGGTTTATCCGAGCCATATTTGCGCATGGAATCGGCATAGGCAATGCGCGGGAATTCTTTGGTCACCGGTTTGCCTTCGCCAAACTCCTCAAATATGCCGCGCAATACCGGCTCCACCGCCTGCAACACATCTTCCTGAGTGACAAAGCTCATCTCGATATCGAGCTGATAAAATTCCCCCGGCGAACGGTCCGCCCGCGCATCTTCATCGCGAAAACATGGTGCAATCTGGAAATACCGGTCAAACCCGGCAATCATCAGCAACTGCTTGAACTGTTGCGGGGCCTGGGGCAGCGCATAAAACTTGCCCGGATGCAGGCGTGAAGGCACCAGAAAATCCCGCGCCCCTTCAGGCGAAGAAGCCGTCAGAATCGGCGTCTGATATTCGGTAAAGCCCCCCTCAACCATGCGGTTGCGCAGGGAGGTGATGATTTTTGACCGCAAAACAATATTTTTATGAATGCGTTCACGCCGCAAATCCAAAAAGCGATTGGTCAGACGAATGTCCTCGGGATAATCCTGCTCACCAAACACCGGCATCGGCAACTCTTTGGCCGCCCCCAGCACTTCCAGTTCCTCGATGAAAATTTCCACCTCGCCCGTGGGCAGGTTTTTGTTCACCGCGTCAGCGTCCCGCGCCTTTACCACCCCGTCAATTCGAATAACAAACTCCGCCTTGAGGGCTTCAACGGCGGCAAAAGCTCTGGAATCGGGATCCGCCACACACTGGGTGATGCCATAGTGATCCCGCAGGTCCACAAACAACACGCCCCCATGGTCGCGCACCCGGTGAACCCAGCCACTCAAACGAACGATTTCGCCAACATTCTTCTTTGTAAGTTGCGCGCAGGTGTGTGAGCGATATTTGTGCATGGTTTATTTCTCGTCAGTTTGCTAGGAAGGGTTTTTTGTCAGCTTCGTTAGAGGGAATGGCCGGTTTATGCAACTTATTACAGACACCAATGAGCTAGCGCAATTCTGCACAAGCGCAAAATCCTATGATTTCATCACAATCGACACCGAATTTCACCGCGAAACCACTTATTGGCCCATCCTGTGTCTGGTTCAACTCGCCACCACCGACGATGCGGTGCTGGTGGACCCGATGGCAAAAGAAATTGATTTGACCCCCCTGTTTGATCTGTTGGCCAACAAGGATGTGCTCAAAGTCTTCCATGCCGCCCGTCAGGACATTGAAATATTCGTCAAACTGGCCGGCGCCGTGCCAACACCCGTGTTCGACACCCAGATCGCCGCCAGCGTGTGCGGATATGGCGATCAGGTATCCTATGACAAACTGGTGCAGGCCATCGTTGGCACACAAATCGACAAAAGCTCCCGCTTTACCGATTGGGCCGCCCGCCCCCTCTCCGACAAGCAAAAAGACTATGCGCTGGCCGACGTCACCCACCTGCGGGACATCTATCATGCCCTGAGCGCCAAACTTGTTGAACTAAATCGCCTCGACTGGTTGCAGGACGAACAAAAAATCCTCAACAACATCGACACCTATATCATGAAACCCGAAGATGCCTGGCGGCGTCTCAAGGCAAAAGTCAACCGCCCCCGCGATCTGGCGGCCCTCAAAGCCCTTGGTGCATGGCGCGAAGCCGAAGCCCAAAGAACAGACCGCCCCCGCCGCCGCATCCTTAAAGACGACGCCATAAACGAACTTGCCATCCAGCGCCCCCAATCCCCAAAAGCGTTTGATCGCCTGCGCGCCGTGCCCAAAGGG
>WFOP01000357.1 GCA_015487985.1 Hyphomicrobiales bacterium | reverse complement strand
GTATAAGAGACAGGTCGTCAGGTTGGGAAACATGCCCGCCACCGTCTTGTCCCCCACCAGCGGGTGGCCCTCATTCAGGTGAATTTCGGTTAAAAACTGCGTTGCCCTTGCCGGGATATTGGGAGCTTCTTTTTCATTATCGGGCACAAACAGGGGGGCGATGAACAAGACATAAATTCCCCCCGCCAGCGCCATGGCCAGTCCGGGCACGGCAAATGAAAAGAAACTGATCTCGATGCCCCATTCTTTGGCCACCCCCGCCGCCAGCAGGTTTGTGGAGGAGCCAAGCAAAGTCATCATGCCACCAAGAATGGTAATATAACTCAGCGGCATCATATACTTGGCGCTGGAGATGTTGCGCCGTTTCAAAATCGAGGCCAGAACCGGAATAAACACCACCACCACCGGGGTGTTATTTACAATTGAGGAAGCGGCCCCCGCCAGTATCAGAATAAGGATAATCACCAGCGTGGGGTGTTCCGGCCACAGATTGCCCAGAAATTCTGCCAGCCGTGACATGGCCTCTGTTTGAATAAGTCCCTGTCCCATGACCAAAAGACCAAGAATGGTGAAAAGTGCCGGATTGGAAAACCCGCGTAAAAGCTCGTCAGCGCCAATGCCTGACCCCGGTATGAGCACCCCCAATATCATCAGCGCCACGATGGCCCCCAGAGATACCAGTTCAAGCGCCGCCCATTCCATGGCGTAAAATACCATGGCAACGCCAATCACCCCAAAGGTGATCCACATGGCAACAGTGCTGGAATCCGCAAGATTTTCAAACATCACCGGATCATAGTGGCGACAAAAGGCGCATCATCCAAGAAAAATATACAAGAAAAATATACAAGAAAATTATCAATAGGCGGATTGGCGTTCCCAATGGGCTTCCATGGGGGAGCGGCGCACCATTAAAACCCCCATGATCAGATCATGGATCATCTGGCGGCGTGGCGTAAACAGGGCAAACAGATAAGAAAGGGGCGGCAAGATCCACACGGTAAGCCAGAACACCAGCGGATGGGCGAACGCCCGCCACCCGTTCAGTGGCCCCCCCCGCACCGGTGTCAGCACCAGGTCCATCATGCCCATGCCGATAGTGGCGCGTTTTTCCGACCCAAGGGTCATTGCATAATAGGCCACGATTGACAAAGGCACGACAAAAAACAGTGCAAGAAACGATGCGCCGAACGTGATGACCCCCAGAACAGTGCCAATAATGGCAAGCAGCGTCACCATCACCCCAAGGATTGCCAGATCAATCAGATAGGCAAAAACCCGCCGCTTCAAAATGCTTTCAAACAGCTCGGGCGCAGTATGCGGATCCGGCAGTACAAATTTAGCCTGAGTATTCACTTTTTTCTCCACAGTCGCCCGCAAGACCTGAACCGGTTGTGCAAGGCAACCGGTTGCCTGAGTAAACAGATTGGCTCCCCGCCTGAAAATATCAAGGGGCAGCCAGGTATTCAAGGCAACTATCCGTTGAGAATATTTGCCGCATCCAGCGCGAAATAGGTTAATATGCCAGAGCACCCCGCCCGTTTGAACGCCATCAGGCTCTCCATCATCGCCGCTTCCCTGTTCCATATCCCCGCTTCAGCCCCAAGGCAAATTATCGCATATTCCCCCGACACCTGATAGGCCACGAGCGGAACCGAAAAATTGTCTGATACCCGCTGGATGACATCCAGATATGGCATGCCCGGCTTTACAATGACAATATCTGCGCCCTCTTCAATGTCCTGTCCCACCTCGCGCAAGGCTTCTTCAGCGTTGGCCGCATCCATCTGATAGGTGCGCTTGTCCCCCTGCAATCGCCCCATGGAGCCAACCGCATCACGAAACGGCCCATAAAAGCATGAGGCATATTTGGCGGCATAGGACATGATGATGGTCTGCGTATAGCCCGCCTTGTCCAGCGCCCGCCGGATGGCGCCCACGCGCCCGTCCATCATGTCAGAAGGGGCAATCACATCCGCCCCCGCCGCCGCCTGATTAAGAGATTGCGCCACCAGAATTTCCACCGTTTCATCATTGAGCACATAGTCATCGCGCAAAATGCCGTCATGCCCGTGGGTGGTATAGGGGTCCATGGCCACGTCCGCCATCAAGCCGATTTGGGGCACCTCTTTTTTGATGGTGCGCAGGGCCTGACAGACCAGATTGTCCGGGTTGGTTGCCTCGTCGCCGTTTTCGCTTAACAGCTCAACCGGTGTATTGGGGAAAAAAGCCAGCATGGGTATGCCAAGTTCATGGGCGCGCCGGGCATCTTTTAGCGCTTCATCAATGCTGAGG
>WFOP01000356.1 GCA_015487985.1 Hyphomicrobiales bacterium | reverse complement strand
GCGATGCCCTATCTTGCCACAATCGCGGTTTTAACAATAATATCGTTGCGTAAAAGCAGCGCATCACAATCACCGGCTTGCCTTGGCAAACCATTTCATCCAAACAGTTAAACAGCAGAGTTCAAGACCAAAAGTTAAAATCAACGCCAAGGAGCAAAATATGAGTAAATTTTCACGTCGTAACTTCGTAAAAGTAGCGGGTGCCGCCGCAACCCTTCCCTTGCTGGGCCGTCCCGCCTTTGCAGCTGAACCCCTTAAAGTGGCCTTCATGTATGTGGGGCCGATCGGTGATTTCGGCTGGACATGGGCCCATGACCATTCGCGCAAAATCATGCAGGAAGAAATGGGGGATGCCATTGAAACCAGCTATGTGGAAAGCGTGCCTGAGGGGCCGGATGCGGAACGTGTTTTGCGCGAACTTGCCCAGCAGGGCAACAAGCTGATTTTTGCAACATCGTTTGGTTACATGAATCAGGCCGTAAAAGTTTCCCAGCAGTTCCCCGATGTTTTCTTTGAGCATGCCACGGGCTATCAGCGCACTGAAAATCTTTCCACTTACAATGCGCGTTTCCATGAGGGGCGTGCGGTTCTTGGCACCATTGCCGGACATATGTCCAAATCAGGCATTGGCGGCTATGTGGCCTCGTTCCCGATTCCTGAAGTTGTGATGGGGATCAACGCGTTCACCCAGGCTGCGCGTCGCGTGAACCCTGACTTCCAGACCAAGGTTATCTGGGTGAACTCATGGTTTGATCCGGCAAAAGAAGCCGATGCCGCACGGGCCATGATCGATCAGGGTGTGGATGTTATTACCCAGCACACCGATTCCCCTGCCCCCCTTCAGGTTGCCGAGGAACGCGGCGTGATCGGGTTTGGGCAGGCTGCCGACATGTCTTCGTTTGCACCAAATGCACACATGACAGCCATCACCGACGATTGGGCGCCCTATTATATTTCACGGGCGCAGGCTGTCATTGATGGCACATGGGAAGCCATGGACACCTGGAAGGGCATGAAAGAGGGCTTTGTTGGCATTTCTCCTTATAATGCGGCCATGCCGGCGGAAGTCGTTGCGGCGGCTGAAGCTGTGCGCACCGGTATTATTGATGGCAGCTATGATCCATTTGCCGGCCCGATTAACGATCAGAGCGGCACCGAGCGTGTGCCAGCGGGCGGTACGCAGGATGATGGCCAGCTTTCAGGCATGGACTGGTATGTTGAAGGGGTTCAGAGCTAAGTCTCTTTGCCTTTCATTGTGATATTCAAGAACCTGAAAAGGGGCGGGAAACCTCGCCTCTTTTTTTCTGAGACAATAATTCAGGGAGCCGAAAAACATGGGTGATTTTGCGATATTCTGGGAATGGTTTTCGCTGGCAATTCGTTTTTTGCATGTGATTACCGCCATCGCCTGGATCGGTTCCTCCTTTTATTTTATTGCGCTTGACCTGGGGCTGGTTCATCGCAAACATCTGCCCAAAGGGGCAACGGGGGAAGAATGGCAGGTGCATGGGGGCGGATTTTACCATGTGCAGAAATATATGGTGGCCCCGGCTTCGATGCCTGAACATCTGATCTGGTTCAAGTGGGAGAGCTATGCCACCTGGCTGTCGGGCTTTACCATGCTGGCGGTGGTCTATTATGTGGGGGCTGACCTTTATCTGATCGACCGCAATGTGTTGGATATTCCGGCCTGGGGGGGGATTTTATTGTCCATGGCCTCCATTACCATCGGCTGGGTGGTCTATGACCTGTTGTGCAAATCACCGTTGGGCAAAAGCACCACCGGCCTGATGCTGGTTTTATTTGTCATTCTGGTGGCCATGGCCTGGGGATATACGCAGGTGTTTACCGGCAGGGCGGCAATGTTGCACATGGGGGCGTTTACCGCCACCATCATGACGGCAAACGTGTTTTTTCTGATTATTCCAAACCAGAAAATTGTGGTGGCGGATCTGCTGGCGGGCAAAGCGCCGGACCCCAAATATGGCGTGATGGCAAAGCAACGCTCGCTGCACAATAATTACCTCACGCTGCCGGTGATATTCTTTATGCTGTCGGGCCATTATCCGCTGGCCTTTGCCACGGAGTATAACTGGGTGATTGCGGCCCTGATTTTTCTGATGGGGGTGGTGATCCGGCATTATTTCAACACCAAACATGCCCGAAAAGGCAAACCAAACTGGACGTGGGGTGTGGCGGCGATTTTGTTCTATATCATC
>WFOP01000355.1 GCA_015487985.1 Hyphomicrobiales bacterium | reverse complement strand
GTGCAACTCGCTTTTAAGATTGTTTTCGACATGGGCGGCAAACAGCGCTGAAATGGAAACGCCGGCAAGCACCAGTGCAATGAGGATAGTTGTTGCCGAGGTGGCAAACAATTTCAGTCTCAGGGAAACTGATTTCACAGATTTTGCTCCGGCGTGTTGGAATTTTCCATGATATAGCCGAAACCGCGCCGGGTTTGAATCGAATTCTTGCCTAATTTGCGGCGTGCACGCCCCACCAGCACTTCAACGGAATTGGATTCGCGCTCAAAATCCTGAGAATAAAGGTGCTGGGTCAGCTCCATCTGACTTACCACCCGGTCACACTGGTGCATTAAATAGGCCACCAGTCGATATTCCTGGGGGGTGAGGGCGATGGGCTGCCCATTTTTGAAAACGCGCATCTGGCGGGTGTCCAGCGTTAGTTCCCCCAGGCTGATAGAGGTGGTGGCATGGCCTGCGGCGCGGCGCACCAAGGCACGGGTGCGCGCGACCAGCTCTTCAGTCCGGTAGGGTTTTACCAGATAATCGTCGGCACCGGCATCAATCCCCTCCACGCGCTCATCCCAATTGCCTCGGGCTGTAAGAATGAGAACCGGGGTGATGACATTTTCTCTGCGCCATCTTTTGAGAATTGTCAGGCCATCAAGGGTGGGCAGGCCCAAATCAAGAATAATGGTATCAAAGGGTTCACTTGAACCGGTGTACCAGCCCTCTTCCCCGTCATGTTCCAGAACAGTGATGAACCCGGCCAGCTCAAGAGCGGAACAGATGGTTTTTGCAATGCGTTCGTCGTCTTCTACCACAAGGATGCGCATGGCCTATATATCCACCCTGGCGCCTGTTGCGGCCACAAAGACCGCCGTGGCGACATGCCCGTTTGAATTTATATACTGAAAACGATAGTGCAGGCGCAAGCGACGCCTGAACAGAGAAATGTCAATGATTTCTCCGCCAACTTCACGCCGGAAAATCTGTATCATCTTGCGCAAAGGAATGGCTTCTTCGGACAGAACCGCCCTCAGGGCGCTTTCTTCATCCTCGTCGTCGTCGTGATCGTCATCATCGTCGTCATCATCATCATAGTCATAGTCATCATCATAGTCATCATCGTCGTCGTCGTCGTCATCGTCGGCCACAGACGGACTGGCCCATGTGCCAAGTGCCAGGAGCCACGCCATTCTTAATAATATGTCTCTTCTATCCATATGCCCCCTATAGCATATCAAACATTACAATTCACTGACAGAACGCTCACCGATCGGTCAGGCAGGGTTTGCTAGGTTTGATTCATGGCGCCAAGCAGCGCAAAAAATTAAATGGAGAATAAAATGAAAAATACCGTAACAACTTCGCTGGCTGTGCTGGCATTGGTTCTTGGTGCAACATCTGCGGGACAGGCCCGTTCACTGAATGAACTGGTTTCCGCATCACAGATCAATTCAATCTGTGCCGACAAATCACCTAACGAGCGTGTTTCTGCACGTTTTACTGACGCATCGGGCAGAACTATCCGGGGCACAATTACCTGTGATTATACCAACACCAACCGCAATGGCGGCGATGACAGCCGTTGGGACAACGATGAGGATGATGATCGCTGGGATGACGATGATGATCGCTGGGATGACGATGATGACGATCACGATGATGACGACGATGATGATGATCGTTATGACGATCACGATGATGATCGCTATGACGACTAAGGTATAGACAATGGCGGCGACCGGTGCGCCCAATTGTTCTAAATCTTTAATTTAGCCTTATG
Source organism: Hyphomicrobiales bacterium (assembly GCA_015487985.1). Lineage (GTDB taxonomy): Bacteria > Pseudomonadota > Alphaproteobacteria > Rhizobiales > Devosiaceae > DROE01. Next base: position 1,423 of record WFOP01000355.1, on the reverse strand, counting down.
GTGGTTACGCATTACCCCCGTATAACCACCAGATTACCAACCGCATTTTCCTGAATTTGCGGTTGGTTTTTTATGGAGAAGTCTTTTGGCTTGAAACTTCCTGATTGGCTAGAGCGGGTTCCATGTCGGCTGGGCGGTGAATTTGAGATAGCCCACATTCACCCCGAGGCGCGCGCCGACACCGGCACGAATGGGAACGATAATCACATTGTTTCGTTTCATGACTGTCATGCCCACGCCGCCAACGAAATAGGCGGTTCCCTGAACGGCGGGATAGCGGCCATATACCTGATTTACGTTGGGCAGGTTATAAACCAGCATCATGACCTGAGAGCCATCGGCGCCGGCATCAAAACCAACGGTGGGTCCCTGCCAGTAAATATCGTGCTGACCGACATTGCGCGTATACATGGCGCCTTCCCCATAACGCACCCCTGCAATAAGGGCGGCGGAGCCTTCCTGACCCAGAATATAGGCATTTGGCTGGCCAAATTGGGAAACAGCACGTTCCATCACCGAGGCCAGCCCCTGGGAAACTGCGCCAAAAAATTCTGAACCGGTGGCAATCAGCTCATTGGCTGAATAGGTCTCGGAAACGGTTCCCTGTGCGTTGGCGGGAACAGACATGGCTGACATTAGCCCCAAGGTACACAGGGCAAGCAGGGTGGAACGGATCAGTTTTTTGAAAAAGAGACGGGGGGATTTTATTGACATGGTATGTAATATCCGCGTTGGAGAATATGATGGATCCCATGAACATTTGAGAAATTGTTTACCAATGTCTCACCATTAGACGATAGAATCCGTGACAATCGCTTGAACCTTTTGAGGCCCAATCACGACAATGATGCGGCAAATCTGTAAACAAATGTTAAGTATGAGGGCGCGCAGGCGCCTGATTGTGGTTTTTGCGGCGCTTTTTGTGGCCTCAACGACCGCATTTGCCAAAAATTCGCGACTGATTTCTGATGTGGTGACGGACCCTTTGTCCGGGTTGGCATTGAACGGGTATGATCCGGTTTCATACTTTACCGATGCAGAGCCGCTGCCGGGCAAGGCTGATTTTGAACTGATCTGGAAGGGGGTGCCGTGGTTTTTCTCCTCTGAGGCGAATATGGAGATTTTCTCCAAGGCCCCGGAAATTTATGCGCCCCAATATGGCGGGCACGGGGTAATGAGCCTGTCGAGGGGATTCTTGTCTGACGGAAATCCATTGATTTACAAGGTGGTTGATAATCGTCTTTATCTTTTTTATTCATTTGCCAACCGGGAGGCCTTTGAGCAGGCGGATAAGATTGCCCGGGTGGAGGCCATTGGCAATTGGCAGCGCCTGCGGGTTGGCAGCAAGTGACTTTGGGAATGTTTTCTTAAAAAAATATCAGGTGTGCGAGGATATCTGGATTCTGCGGACGCTGGCAACACG
>WFOP01000354.1 GCA_015487985.1 Hyphomicrobiales bacterium | reverse complement strand
CCTCACTCATCCACATGAATGCGATCAAAGGGACCAGCGCCGAGCCCAGATAAGCTACCACGGCACCACGAACATGCATCAGGCACAAAACTATCCCGAATGCCGACACACCGACAAATGCCACCACCAGCCCCTGGGTCGATACATCCCCGGTCAGAAACAGCTGAATGGCCCATCCTGAATAAAGCGCCCCGAACATCAAGTGATTCCAGATTGTTCCATGCAACCGGATCAGAATCCTTCGATTGAGTTCTTCTGGCTCCGCGCTTTCGGGAATGGCCATAAACCAATAAAAAAAGGCGATGCAACCCAATAACAAAGCCGCAGGAAAAACAACACTGAGCACCACCGGCGCGTGATATAGATTTGCGTTGGATACGGCCAGTGTTGATGAAATAATCAGCAGATACAAAAGTGGCATTTGCTGCGCCATCGCCTTGTACTGCGCAACAAACAGATCCGGATTATCATGCTCCAGTCTGAATAGTTTTGAAAATGTCCGAATGGGATACATAAACTTATTTGCCAAACATAAAAACAGTACGATACCCCGAGTATGTTAAATTTTTATTGCGCCTGACAAATGTTAACGCCCCAAAACAAATGGATAAAACATTACACCATCATCACATATCATATTGATTTAACACGATAAAACCCGGCATTACTGACCAATCAAAAACCCGCCGACATAAGAGGTCATGGGACTTTGTTCAAACTCGTCAGGGGATTTCTGTTCAGACAGGTAACTGAGCGCATCGGCGCCTTTCAGGGGTTTTGAAAAATAGTATCCCTGAATTATTTTACAGCCCATTGCATTGAGCGTTTCAAACTGCCCCACATTTTCCACCCCCTCAACAATGCACTCCACCTGCAAATGCTTGCACATTTCAATCATGGCATGAACAATCGCGCGGGCATTGCGGTCCGTTTCAATATCGGCAATAAACTTGCGATCCAGTTTTAACTTGTCCAGCGGCATCTGGCGCACATAGGCCAAGGATGAATATCCGGTGCCAAAGTCATCCAGCGCTATTTTACAGCCCATATTTTTTAACAGGTTCAAGGAATCCATTGCGCGCTCATAATCACGCATCATCGAACTTTCGGTTACTTCAAATGTCAGGCGTGCCGGATCAAACCCGCTTTTCTGGACAATAGATATCAACCGCAACATTGCTTCGGAAGAAGCAATATCCTGCATGGACAGGTTGAACGATAAAAACAGATCCTGCGGCCAGCTCTTGAATTCATCCAGGGCTTTTTCCAGCAGAACAGCCGTCAACGCATTTATCGTACCCGCCCGCTCGGCAGAACGAATGAAAACATCGGGGGAAACAACCCCCAAAACCGGGTTGACCCAGCGGGCCAGTGCCTCAAACCCGATGGTTTTCCCATTCAGGGAAGAAACAATGGGCTGATAAACAAGGGACATTTCATCTTCAAAGGATGCATCCTGCAACCGGCGCGAAACCCCGGAGACCTCTCGAATTGTATCGGCGTGACTTTGGTTGAAGATTGTCACACCCCCGCGCTTGTTATCCTTGGCATGATAAAGAGCATAATCCGCCATTTCAAAAAACCGCTCGGCATTTTCAATTTCTTCATTCCACTTCGCAAACCCCACCGAGCCGCCAAGATGGGCGCTGAATTTATCCATATCAAAGGGAATACGCATGACCTGGCAAATTTCTTCGCCAATTTTTATCAACTGTTCATTGCTGTCATATTCGCTGGCAATAAGCCCGAATTCATCCCCCCCCAGCCGTGCCAGAAACACCCGGGGTGGCAGCATTTCGCTTAAGCGTTTGCCCACGGCCTGCAACAGATGATCCCCTGCACTGTGCCCATAAATATCATTGATCTGCTTAAATCCGTCCAAATCCAGAATGCCCACCGCCAGCCCCTGAATTTTTCGCGCCTTAGCATCATTTACCTGGGAATTAAGATGGCTCATAAAAGCGCGCCGATTGGCCAGCCCGGTCAGCGTATCCAGTTCCGCCAGTGCCCGGTTTGACTGGCTAAGCAGCTCCGCTTCATGTCGCTTTGCTTCAACTTCAATCCGACGCATAATGATTTCGGAAAAATCCCGACTGTATCTGGTGGCAACGAAAACAAATACAAACGACACCAGCGCGCTGATGGCCGAAATGATCACATAGCCCGGTTCCCCCGTCATCCAGAGATAAACCGTCAGGGGACCAAGGGTAAAAACAGCCATGGACAGCGCCGCCGCCCGCAAATGCATCAAACATATGGCAGCCCCGAGCGTGGCCAAACCGGTTATGGCAAGCACCAGATAATGCAGCTTTTGCTCACCAAACCCCAAAATTGAAATTATCCAGTAGGAATAGGAAATACCAAAAACCATGGTCACAAGAACACTGGTGTGCAGGCTTCTGACAATCGCCTTGCGATAGGCCTGAAGCGTAATGCTGCGCGGAATGACATATCCATAATATGCTGCCAGAAACCCGGTCAGCAAATAAAGCGGCATGACGATAGTCAAAAATGCCGGCGCAGTGGAAAAACTCACATAGGCCACTGCAAACATGGCCGAAATCATAATCAAGTAAAATAAAGGCGCCTGTGCAGAAACAACCTTGTATTGTGCCAGGCACAATTCATGGTTTTCTCCATCAATTCCAAATGCCTTGGAAAGCAGTTCAGAAAGCGCCAATGAGACTATCTCCAATAGTTCAATTTGGCGCCATTCAAAACTACGAATGTAAAAATATTGCTTATTTTCCTGGCGAACGCTTATGCACCGCTTTTTTATCCTTGCCAAAGCTTTAACAAAACAGGGCGGGGTATGCCCGATACCCCGCCCCTGTTGCCTGTTATTTTATAGTCCTGCTTTTTTTCGCAGCCCTTAACTTGGTCACGTTACCTTGGGCAAAAGCAACCCGCGCTCGATCAGCGTTTCAGCAATCTGCACTGAATTAAGCGCCGCCCCTTTGCGCAGATTGTCCGAAACAACCCACAGGTTCAGGCCGTTTTCAACAGTGATATCCTCGCGAATACGGCTGACGAACGTCGCATATTCCCCCACACATTCAATAGGGGTGATATAGCCACCGTCCTCACGCTTGTCGATCACCATAATTCCAGGCGCTTCGCGCAAAATTTCCTGTGCCTCATCAGCGCTGATTTCATTTTCAAATTCCAGATTTACCGATTCCGCATGACCAACAAATACCGGCACCCGAACCGCCGTACAGGTGACTTTGATTTTGGGATCCAGAATTTTTTTGGTTTCCGCCAGAACCTTCCATTCCTCTTTGGTATAGCCATCCTCCATAAAGACATCGATATGGGGAATGACATTAAACGCAATCTGCTTGGTAAAAGTAACAGCTTCAGGCGTATCCGAAACGATGATGCCACGCGTCTGATGCCACAACTCGTCCCCCCCCGCCTTACCGGCCCCCGAAACCGACTGATAGGTGGACACCACCGCCCGTTTAATGATTGCAGCATCATGCAAAGGCTTCAATGCCACCACCAGTTGCGCCGTGGAACAATTGGGATTGGCAATAATATTCATACGTTCGTTCCTGGCCATATAAGCGTCCAGCACAGGCGCGTTCACTTCAGGAACAATCAGAGGCACATCCTCGTGGTAGCGCCAGAACGAGGAATTGTCGATAACGATACACCCCTGCGCCCCGATACTTTGCGCCAACTCCCTGGAAATACCCGAACCAGCCGACATCAGACAAATGTCCACAGAACTGAAATCAAACCCCTCAAGACTTTTGCATTTCAGAGCCTTGTCGCCAAAAAAGACCTCTCGGCCAATGGAGCGTGACGAGGCCAAAGGGATAACCTGACTGGCCGGAAACCCTCTCTCACTCAAAACATTGAGCATTTCACGCCCCACATTCCCCGTGGCACCAACGATTGCAATTGAATATGACATAATTGTATTTTCTCTCTCATTTCCCCCCGCGTGAAGGAGTTGTTTCCTGCACGGCCTTACCTGTTTGAGCCATTCCCCTTGTCGGGGGTGGCACAAGGGAAACGGCTAAACGGTGGTTTTTGTGGTCTTGGTAACGGGTGTTTTGGTCACGGGAATTCTGGTGATGAAATTCCAGGCGTGCATATGCAATGGAATTGCCCCATATACCGGCGCCCCGACAAGGGGTGCGCCATTCAAATCTTTACCCGTAAAAAGGGTTGTTTCACCCATGATATTTCCCAAAAACAGACAATTGTGGATGCTTCTTGGCGCTCCGGGCAAACAATGTCAATAATATGCCTGGTTAAATTTTGGCCCTAAAACTTAAACCCGACCTTTACACCAAGATTAGTCAGCCCCCGATTGGGTGTGCACAAATCTGCGGTTGATACATGTTCAAGCTCAAGCACCACATTGACCGTATCGCTCACATTCATGCCCAGACCGGCCGCCTCATAAAACTGGAACATGCACCCCAGATTGCGCGCCGGATAAACCGCCCCGGTAAACGCACCATTGTGAACCGCCCCGCCAAAGGTTCCCTCGACGAAAAACGCACTGTCCCACAACGGCACCTGCCATGTCAGCCCAAAGCGGGCCATGCTTTCAAGTCCGCCAAAATTAAGCGTTGCCCCCACACGCGGTCTGGGGGAGCCAATCCAGCGAAAAACATCAAGATCGGGGGAGGTGAACAAAATATCAAAGCCCACATCCTGTATCCGGGACAGGTTGAGCACCACGCTGTTTGGCCCTACGCCACCCGGGCCTGGTTCATCAACGGAATGGGCAAGGATGCCTGCGCGAAATTCTGAAATACCAAAATTCTGAGCAACACCAACTCCCGCCCCGGCTAACAAAAACATCAAGCCAAAAGTCAAGCGTTTTACACACAACATCACTTAAACACCCCAACAAACAGATTTAGCAAACTCAAAAAGCCATCAAATCCGGCAAATGTCAATTTCCGCTTAAAGTTTAACGCCAAATCAACTTTGCTTAACCCTCAAGCCGCGCAATAATCGCATCCCCCATTTCACTTGTGGAAACAGCGGTGCATCCCGCCTGCATGATGTCCCCCGAACGCAAGCCCGCATCAAGCGTCTTTGCAATGGCCCCCTCAATCTGGTCGGCCAGTTCCACCATGTTGAACGAATAGCGCAACGCCATGGCAAATGAGGCAATCATGGCAATGGGATTGGCGATGCCCTTGCCCGCGATATCGGGGGCCGAACCATGCACCGGCTCATAAAGGGCCTTGCGCTTTCCCGTAACCGGGTCGGGCGCCCCAAGGGACGCTGAAGGCAACATGCCAAGCGAGCCGGTCAACATCGCCGCCGCATCAGATAATATATCTCCGAACAGATTATCGGTTACAATAACATCAAACTGTTTGGGGTTGCGCACCAGTTGCATGGCGCAGTTGTCCGCCAGAATATGCTCAAATTTCACATCCGGGAAATCAGCCGCCACCTCATGGGCCACCTCGTCCCACAGCACCCCCGATTTCATCACATTGCGCTTGTCCGCAGAATGAACCAGCTTGCCCCGCGTGCGCGCCATATCAAACGCCACCCGACAAATCCGGTCAATCTCATAGGTTTCATAAACCTGCGTATCTATCGCCCGTTTCTGGTTTTCCCCGTTCTCGGTTGTGCCCAGCTCGGTGATGGTTTTGGGTTCCCCGAAATAAACCCCCCCGGTCAGTTCGCGCACGATAAGAATATCCAGGCCCTCAACCAGCTCCAGCTTGAGTGAAGAGGCATCGGCCAGCGCCGGATAACAAATTGCCGGACGCAGATTGGCAAACAGCTTCATATCCTTGCGCAACCGCAACAGGCCCGCTTCGGGGCGGTTTTCATATCCGATATTTTCCCACTGCGCGCCCCCAACGGCCCCAAAAATCACTGCATCCGCGTCCATGGCCACTTCCATGGTTTCATCAGAAACCGGCGCGCCCTCCGCATCATAGGCCGCTCCGCCCACAAGCCGGCTTTCAAACGAAAAATCAGTTTTGCCTGTCTTGTTCAGATGAACGATCAGTTTTTCAACTTCCGCCATGATTTCAACACCAATCCCGTCTCCGGGGAGCAAAAGCAGTTTTTCAGTCATATTATTTCTCTCTTGGTTATATGGAACAAGCCCCGATACGGGCTGTTACTTCAATTTCAATTTTCATTTCATTTTCAATCAGGTCAGCAACGATCAGTGTTGCCGCCGGTCTGGCTTTTATAAAAGCATCCCGCAACAGGGGCGTTACCGCATCCAGATCCCCAAGGTCCTTCAGATAATAACGCACCCGCACCACATCATTAAGCGTACACCCCGCCTCAGCCAACGCTCTTGAAATCGTCGCCAGTGTATTACGGGTTTGTTCCCTGACATCGCCGGGCAGGGTCATGGTTTCATAATCATACCCGGTGGAACCTGAAACATAGACCATGTCTTTATCCACCACCGCCCGTGAATAGCTGACCTTTGCTTCAAACGGCGAACCGGATGAAATGTGTCTGACCATGGTTCTCCACCTTCGTCATGCTCGGGCCAGACCCGAATATCTGTTTTGGACCAGGCGGCCCTGCCCTAGATCCAGGGCCGTTCCGCAGCCAACCCGGCTTCAAAATCATCAATTTTCTTTGCCCCCCCAAGGGTCAGACCAATATCATCCAGCCCCTCAAGCAATGCATTTTTGCGCGCCGGATCAATATCAAATTCAATTGTGCCCCCGTCAGGCCCACAAATGGTCTGCGCCTCAAGATCAATGCTCAACGTCGCATTGCTCCCCCGCTCTGCATCATCAAGCAATACTTCAAGCTGTTTGGGTGTCACCACAATCGGCAAAATCGAATTCTTGAAACAGTTATTATAAAAAATGTCGGCAAAGCTGGTGGAGATGACACAGCGAATGCCATAATCCTTCAATGCCCAGGGCGCATGTTCACGACTGGACCCGCACCCGAAATTATCCCCCGCAACAAGAATACTCGCCTCGCGATAGGCTGGTTTATTCAGTACAAAATCAGGATTTTCACTGCCATCATCATTGTAGCGCATTTCAGAAAACAGGGCTGTCCCCAGACCGGTACGCTTGATGGTTTTGAGATATTGCTTGGGAATAATCATATCCGTATCAATATTGATAATGGGCAGAGGTGCGGCCACGCCGGTCAGACTTTCAAATTTTTCCATGACAAAATCTCCTGATGAATTCAGCCCATTAACTGAACGATTGCAAAGGTCAGGTCAAGCCGATTGCCTCTGGCGGCCCAGCATTAAATCCAGGTTTTGAACCGCAGCGCCCGAAGCCCCCTTGCCAAGATTATCATAGAGCGCCACCAGCAGGGCCTGCTGCCGCTGATCATTGGCAAACACAAAAAGCCGCATCTGGTTTGTATTGTTCAGGCTTTGCGGGTCCAGATCCTTTGGACCAGGCTCCCCGCCAAACGCCATCAATTCAACAAAATCGCTTTCAATTTCTCCCAGATGCGCCCCGATTGCCCCGTGCAGGTCGGCCCCCTTTGGCGCCCCCTTAATTCCCGCCAGATTAAGCGGCACCATGGTCATCATCCCCTGGGCATAATTGCCCACCATCGGCTGAAACAGCAGATCGCGTTTCAGCCCCGTATGCAGCTTCATTTCAGGCAAATGCTTGTGATTGAACTCAAGCCCGTAGGGCAAAAACACCGAGGCATCTCTCCCCTGAGCCTCATAGGCCTCAATCATCTGGCGGCCACCCCCCGAATAGCCCGAAATCGCGTTCACGCTGATGGCCATATCCGCACCAATCAGACCAGCCCTGATAAGCGGCGCCAACATGATAATCGGTCCCTGCGGATAACAGCCCGGATTGGCCACCCGTTTGGCCTCGGCGATCTTTTGGCCCTGCCCTTTGTCCATTTCAGGAAAGCCGTAAACCCAGCCCGGTGCCGTCCGAAAAGCGGTTGAAGCATCAATCACCCGCGTTGTGTCATTTTCGATCAGCGCCACCGATTGCCTGGCCGCCTCATCGGGCAGGCACAATATGGCCACATCCGCCTCATTGAGCAAAGCAGCTCTGGCCCCAAGGTCCTTGCGTAAATTTTCAGGAATACTGAGCAGTTCCAGATCCGAGCGCGTCGCCAGCCGGTCGCGAATTTGCAACCCGGTGGTTCCTGCTTCTCCGTCGATGAAAATTTTTGCTGACATAATAATAAACCCGAAATAAATTTGCGTCGCCTGTTTGAACTTCCCTTAAGCCAAGGTCAAGAAAAACTCGCACTTGTCTCTCATTCACGCAAATGCCAGACTTTGCCCTATTATCAATTTTCCCCGATGCAGGAGCCTAAGACATGACCCCCCACAACGAAGCAAAACCCGGCGATTATGCCGACACGGTTCTCCTGCCCGGCGACCCTTTGCGTGCCAAATGGATCGCAGAAACCTTCCTTGAAGATGCCAGACTGGTTAATTCCGTACGCAGTTGTTTTGGCTATACCGGCACATGGAAAGGCCAGGAGGTTTCGGTACAGGCCACGGGTATGGGCCAGCCCTCAGCCGCCATCTATATTCATGAATTGCTTGAAACCTACAAAGTAAAAAATCTCATTCGCGTGGGCACCTGCGGGGGCCTGCACGAAAGCGTCAAAGTGCGCGATGTGGTCATTGCCATGTCCGCCGCCACCGACAGCACCATGAATTCCAGGTTCGCCCCCTTCAACTACGCCCCCTTTGCCGATTACAAACTGCTCTCTAACGCGGTGGATCTGGCCAAACAGCGCGGATTCAAAACCCATGTGGCCTCCGTGGTATCTTCCGATATTTTTTATGTGCCCAACGGGGCAAAGTCCTATGGCGACCTGCCCGCCCACGGGGTTGTGGCCGTCGAGATGGAAGCGGCAGCCCTTTATACGCTGGCCAAACGCTTTGATGCTCGCGCGCTGACCATCTGCACCATGACCGACTGCCTGATTACCGGCAATCAGATTGACTCAACTGAGCGCCAGAATTCCCTTGAAGACATGGTAAATCTGGCCCTTGATACCAGCCTGAAAATTTAACAAACCCCGATGAGCATTGTTCCCCGTCTCGCCGCATCCATGGAACGGCGGGACGAAGCCCCCAATATTGAACTTGCAAAAGAGCTGGCCCAATCCGGCAATGTCACAGATATTGGCGAATTGGCTGAACTGGCCATTTCCGCCGAAAAACCCATCCGCTATAACGCCATAAAAACCCTTTATGAACTTGGAGAACTGGCCCCAAAACTCATATCCCCCCACGCACAGATTTTCATTGACCTGCTCGGGGACAAAAACAACCGCATCCTTTGGGGATCCATCCAGATCCTTGATACACTCACCGACATCAGCCCCGAAT
>WFOP01000353.1 GCA_015487985.1 Hyphomicrobiales bacterium | reverse complement strand
GAATATAAGCTAATGGTCAGTATTCACCTCAAGGATGTTTCAGCAAATTATCTGGTTTACGGCGCGGGCAAATCACGCACCGTAGGCACACAAACAGTTGGTGCACGTATCCAGTCCAGGGGACGGTTTTTAGAGGTCCAGGCCCTTGAAGGCATCTCGATTGACCTAAAAAAAGGGGATAAGGTCGGGCTGGTGGGCATTAACGGCTCCGGGAAATCAACGTTGCTCAAAGTATTGGCCAAATGCCTTTCCATCAGTTCCGGCACAATTGAAATCAAGGGCAGCCTTTGCCCCCAGTTTTCCCTTGCCTCAGGCATGCGCCAACCCCTTTCAGGTCGGGGAAACTCCGTATTGAAGTGCCTTTATCACGGCGTGCCAATGCGTAAAATCAATCTGCATGTTGAAAGAATCAAGGAGCTTGCCGGTCTGGGTGATTATTTCGATATGCCGGTGCGCACCTATTCCGCAGGCATGCGCTCCCGCCTTGCCATGAGCCTGATGAGCATTATGAAGGGCGAAATCGTAATCATGGACGAATGGATCAGCGCCGCCGATGCAACCATCAATGAAATTGCCAGCAAGCTGCAAACAAATCTGCTAAGTTCCGCTGAAATTCTGGTTATGGCCAGCCATTCCGAGCGGGTATTGAAGGACTGGACAGATCGTGTAATCTGGCTAGACCACGGTAAGATCATAGAGGACGGCCCAATCGATGATGTTCTGAAATCCTATCGGGAATTCGTGCGCAGCACGGCCAGATAAACCAGGATGGAAGCCCGGTATTTTACCTGTGCTTGAATTGATATTCCGGCCAGAGTGGTCGAGGGGAACAGGGTGAACAGTATGAGCGTGCGATCAATTGCCTTTCGATATGTCCCCCTGGTTGTTTTCATGCTCGTTTTGATGAAAGTGGCCCCGATCAATTCGGGTTTGCCGCGCCTGATTTCTCTGCAATCAACCGGCATAATTTTGAGTTTTTCAGCGCTTGGATTGTTCTTTGTCGCCGAACTCATCCGCACACAGAAATATAAGCTGGGGCTGTTTCTGGTGAGCGTTTCCAGCCTTGCAGCTTTAATCGTTTTCCTCAATCTGGCCCAATTGAATGCCACCGTTTTCAACACTTACAATTATCCGCTGTTCAAACGGGAAAACCTTGATCTTGAAACCATGGCCAAGGGGGATGCCCAACGTCAGATTCGCAATTTGGCCCATACGCTTTACCAGTTGCGCCCCGATTTGCGCGCCGCCACCATTTGGGTTCCCGATCAGCCACCACTCGGCTCCGTTTACTGGTCACAATATGCACTTGCAGGGGCGGTAAAATCCTATCTGGCAGAGGATGCGCCCCTAACACGCGAAACGGCGGGGCAGACGGGCTTAAAACTGCCGATCGACGACGAGCGCAGCATGATTTTTTATCGTACAAGGGGCGCTGATACCTATGTTTTGAAAGCGGATGAAATGGATGAAAACCTGTTCCATCTTGTTGCGCTGGCAGAACAGTGATGCAGCTTGCCCTCCCCCATGAAATCAAGGCATCAGGTCGGGAAAAACAATGATTGTTGAACTTCTTCACTTAATGGTTTTCTACGCGCTGGGACTTGGCTTTGTGCATGGTTTTGGCCCGGCGGATGCAGACCGGCTGCAAAAAATCGCGCTGGCTCCGGCTCTGGGCCTGGCGCTGGCCACACTTATTGCCTTTTTTCTGGCCCTGATACCGGGGGGGGCATTTATGCCCGTCACGTTTGAAATTCTGCTGTTTGGCGCGCTTGTCCTGGTCTGGGTGAAGGCGGGGGAAAAGATCGCGCTGAAATTTTCAGGTTTCCTGCCCCTGCTGCCATATCTGGCGGTGCCCGTCATGCTTGTCGGGCTGTGGATATTTCAGGAAAACATGCACCTTGCCATCATGACTTATGACTCCCACCGTTTTGTGGGGCTGGCCACTGATATCGTGTTGAATTCAGGCAATTTGCTTAGCCTTGAATCTCTGAGTATGGCGACCGGATATCCGTTGCCCCTGGCCTTGGGCCTGTCCCTTGGCACGTTCTGGGGGGGGGACTATTTTCGCCTGCTGCCAGCCTATCTTTTGTTGCCAGTTATTCTTTGCCTGCCGGCGATTTTGCTCGCCTACGCCAAAGATATCGGGCTTGGCGTTCGTAACCGTCTATTCCTGACTCTGGGGATGATGGCACTTGTTCTTTCCACAGGAACACTCATTTATTTTACCTTCTATGTAAACTCGAACTCTTTTTCCGCCGCTTTTCTTATCAGCGCCGCCGCCGTCTTGTGGTTTCAACTGCGCCGCCCTGAACAGAACTGGCTCGTTGTTTCAGGTATTCTGGTAACATTTCTGGCGACAACCCGACTGGAGGCGGCTCTGCTCAGCTTCTTGCTTTTATTGTTTGTTATCGGCTTTCGCAGTCAAAGTCTGGAT
>WFOP01000352.1 GCA_015487985.1 Hyphomicrobiales bacterium | reverse complement strand
TGCTCGAAGACGGCGCCCTGCATCCGGCAGATATTGTTATCATGGCCGCCGGCATTCACCCCGAAACCCGCCCGGCAGTTGAGGCGGGGCTTGAGGTTGAACGCGGGATTTTGGTCAATGACCAGATGCAGACCTCTGACCGGGATATATTTGCCCTTGGTGAATGTGTCGAACATGATGGCATCATTTATGGCCTCGTTGCCCCGCTTTACGACATGGCCAAAGTGCTGGCCCGCACCCTGCTGGATCAACCGGCAGAATTTGTTGCGCCCATGATTTCAACCAAGCTGAAAGTTACCGGTATTGACCTGTTTTCAGCCGGTGAGTTTGGTGAAGAAGACAGCCATGAGGAAATCGTTCTGCGTGATCCCGCGCGTGGAGTCTACAAACGCCTTGTTCTGCGCAACAACAAAATTGTCGGCATTGTCATGTATGGTGATACCGCAGAAAGCGCCTGGTTTTTTGATAAACTCAAACGCGGCGAAGACATTTTGGACATTCGCGCCCAGCTTATTCACGGCCCCTCATTAACAGGAGGTGCAAGCGACCCGCTGGCCGCCGTTGCGGCCATGCCAGACAGCGCCGAGATATGCGGTTGTAATGGTGTGTGCAAGGGCACCATCATTACCACGATTAAAAATGGGGCCTGTGATCTTGCAACGGTACGGGCACAAACCAAGGCATCGGCTTCGTGTGGCAATTGCACCGGACTGGTCGAACAGCTTCTCGCCAGCACTCTGGGCGATGATTTTATTGTACCTGCATCGCAGGGAATTTGTGGGTGCACAGACCTCACCCATGAAGACCTTCGCCAGATCATCAGATCACAATCACTGAAAACAATCGCTGCCGTCATGCAGGAAGCAGGGTGGAAAACCTCCTGCGGCTGTCCCACCTGCCGCCCGGCCATCAACTATTATCTGATTGCCCAATGGCCGCTGGAATATGCTGACGATGCGCAAAGCCGGTTTGTGAATGAGCGCAACCACGCCAATATCCAGAAAGACGGCACATATTCGGTCGTGCCACGCATGTGGGGGGGAATGACCACCCCGCAGGAATTGCGGGCCATTGCTGATGCAGCTGAAAAATACAATGTGCCCACCATTCACGTTACCGGGGGGCAGCGCATCGATCTGTTGGGGGTCAAACGCGATGATCTGCCATTGATCTGGTCAGACCTCAACAAGGCCGGACTGGTATCAGGCCATGCCTATTCAAAGGGATTGCGCACAGTAAAAACCTGTGTTGGATCGGATCATTGCCGGTTTGGCACCCAGGACAGCGCCGGCCTTGGAATAAAGCTGGAGAAAATCCTCTGGGGCAGTTGGACCCCGCACAAGGTCAAACTTGCCGTCTCAGGTTGTCCGCGCAATTGCGCCGAGGCCACATGCAAGGACCTTGGCGTTATTTGTGTTGACAGTGGTTATGAGGTTTCTGTTGCCGGCGCTGCCGGGATGGAGCTTAAGGAAACCGAAGCGCTGGCCAGGGTTGAAACAGAACAAGAGGTGATTGAGCTGGCTGTAGCCTTTGTTCAGCTTTACCGCGAGAGCGCTGCCTATCTGGATCGTCCTTATAAATGGGTAGCAAAAGTGGGGATGGACTGGGTTCGCCAACAGATTGTTGATGATGCGGATAACCGGGCTGCATTGATCGGGCGGTTTGAAATCTCACAATCGGTCTATCGCAAAGACCCCTGGGCCGAGCAGGCCAAGCCAAAATATCAATCACAAAAGTGGGCCGCACTGGCCGATCTTTCTCTGGAGGCTGCACAATGACAGGCTGGGTAGATATCGCCGCCCTTGACGACATCCCGCAACGCGGTGGCCGGGTGGTCAAGACACATGCGGGCTGCATCGCTGTTTTCCGCACAATTGATGATCAGGTCTTTGCCCTGGATGACGCCTGTCCGCACAAAAAAGGCCCGTTGTCCGAAGGTATCGTGCATGGGACTGCCGTCACATGCCCCTTGCACAACTGGGTCATTGATCTGGCAACCGGATCAGCAAAAGGGGCTGATGAAGGTCAGGTCAAGACCTACCAGATCAGGGTCGAGAAGGGGCGGCTGTTGCTGGATCCAACGCGCCTGACAATGACCACGGCAGCCTGAATCGATTGTTCATCCGCAAATTTTATCTTTAACTGAAACAAAGGAACGCCCAAATGGCATATCTTGCCCCTACTGAATTCGTCACCAAAATGATAGATGCTGGTGAAGCGAAAATATTCATGTCAACCCGTGATACCATCATTCGTGCTTTTATGGCGGGCGCCATTCTGGCTCTGGCGGTAGCTTTTGCCATTACCATTACCGTCAATACCGGCCAGCCGCTTGCCGGCGCTGTCCTGTTTCCCGTCGGTTTTGTTCTGCTTTACCTGTTGGGTTTTGATCTGTTGACCGGTGTATTTACCCTCACACCGCTGGCCCTGCTGGACAAACGTCCCGGCGTTACACTGGGAGGCATGCTCCGTAGCTGGGGACTGGTTTTCATCGGCAATTTTGCCGGTTCCCTGATGGTTGCATTATTCATGGCCATTATTTTTACTTATGGATTTTCAGTTGAACCCGATGGTATCGGCCAAAAAATCGGTGTCATCGGAGAGGGGCGAACCGTTGGCTATGCCAGTCATGGTGCCGCCGGCATGCTCACATTGTTCATTCGCGGTGTTTTATGTAACTGGATGGTTTCAACCGGTGTTGTTGCTGCCATGATGTCAACTCATGTGTCAGGAAAAGTCATCGCCATGTGGATGCCAATCATGCTGTTCTTTTACATGGGTTTTGAACATTCCGTTGTTAACATGTTCCTGTTCCCTTTAGGCATCTTGCTGGGCGGAGACTTTACAATCATGGACTACCTTATCTGGAATGAGATTCCGACCGTACTTGGCAATATTGTTGGCGGTATCACCTTTGTCGGGCTGACACTTTATTCAACCCATATCAAGACCGGCGCCAAACGCAATGCTTCTGCTATTCCGGTTGAATAAAATTCAAAGGCTCTGCCGCTGATCCGGCAGAGCTGTTTTCATGGCAGATAAGCTGACAATATCAATCGGGCAATGCTCGCTCAAAGGTGCCAAGGAAATCAACCAGGATTTTCATGGCGCCCTTTTGCCTTCCGGCCTGAGCCTTGCATCCAAGGGGATTGCCATTGCCATTGCCGATGGCATTTCCAGTTCATCTGTCAGCCAGATTGCGGCAGAGTCCACGATTAAAAGTTTTCTGACCGATTATTATTGTACACCCGACACCTGGACCGTAAAAACATCAGCGCTACGGGTAATCGGCGCCAGCAATTCATGGGCCTATGCTCAGACAAAACGAAGTCGGCATGTCCATGATCTGGACAGGGGCTATGTCTGCACCTTCAGTGCCCTGGTGCTCAAGGGACGCAGTGCCCATATTTTCCATATTGGCGACAGCCGTATTTATCGGCTGTCCGGGACCGGTCTTGAACAATTGACCAATGACCACAGGGTGGTTTTGTCATCAAGTGAAAATTACCTTGGGCGGGCCGTCGGTATGGCCCGCAATGTCGAGATTGATTATCGTGGGCTCAATATTGCCAGGGGGGATATTTTTATCCTGGCGACGGATGGTGTTTATGAGCATGTTGATGACAAATTTGTTGCCCGCTCGGTTGCTGAAAACACGGATGATCCTGACCTGGCTGCCAGTCTGATTGCCAAAGAGGCCTTGGCCCGGGGCAGTTCTGACAATCTGACCATCCAGATTGTCCGTATTGAAACCGTACCTGATGGCGATCTTGCCGAATTTATCGACACCAGACATACGCTGCCCGCGCCGCCGCTACTCGAAGCCCGGCAGGAATTTGAAGGCTATAGAATAGTCCGGCAGTTGCATGGCAACCATCGCAGCCATATCTATCTTGCCCGCGATCTGGAAACCGGTGAGAAGGTGGCGTTGAAAATTCCCTCGATCGATCTGCGTGAAGATGAGGCTTATATCAAGCGCTTTTTGCTGGAAGAGTGGATCGCCCGCCGGATATCCAATGCCCATGTGCTCAAACCGGCAGAACAAATCCGAGCGCGCAATTTTATCTATATTGCAAACGAGTATATCAAGGGACAGACGCTGGCCCAATGGATGATTGACAATCCAGAGCCGGATATCGAAACCGTCCGACGGATTGTTGAACAGGTCGCCAAGGGCCTGCGCGCCTTTCACCGCAAGGAGATGCTGCATCAGGATCTGCGCCCGGAAAACATCATGATCGATCAGGATGGAACGGTGAAAATAATTGATTTTGGCTCTGCAAGAGTTGCTGGAGTTGCAGAGGTCAGCCCCACTTTTGACAAGGAACAGGTTCCTGGCACCCTGCAATATGCGGCACCGGAATATTTTATCGGTGAACCGGTATCAAGGGCATCAGATTTCTTTTCACTTGGCGTCATTGCCTACCAGATACTAACCGGAAAACTGCCATATGGCGCACAGGTCTCACGCATTAAAACCAAAGCACAACTGCGCAGATTGCGTTATGTCAGCGCCCGGAAAAGCAACCCGCAAATTCCTGACTGGGTTGATAATGCCCTGCAAAAAGCTGTGCACCCGGACCCGTTCAAACGTCATGAGTCCCTGAGCGAACTTGTCGCAGACCTTCGTGCGCCCAATCCAGATTTGATCGACTCCGCGGCGCAACCACTGGCGGAGCGCGATCCTGTTGCCTTTTGGCAAGGGGTATCATTGATATTGGCCATGATCATTCTCGTTTTGCTGTCTATGCTACGCTAATACAGTTATAGATTTCGGCTTTGGTTTGCATAAGTTCAGCCAACGCAACAAGGTATTATCTCAAGAGACTCCCGGTGCTGGATTCACATATTAAGTGCGCATTGATTTTTTGAAAGAATATTTCCTCTTTGAAGGGCAAGGACGGGAAAACCATTGGTACCTTCACCGAAAAACCACGATAACGGCCTCAATTCCATCGCCAATTTTTTGATCTCGCGCCAACTTTTTTCACTCGCGATTCCGATGAGACGCCCGGATTATCGGCAGGCAACCTTTTGGTTACTTGGCGGAGATGGCTCAGGCCTGCTGCTTTAATCGCCACATTCTTCAAGGCTGATACCTGAAGATGATTCGTGTCAGTTTGGTAAGTCTCGGTAAAGTATAGAAAATTTATGTGAGTTGTTATAAAATTTGGTTTTTAGAGTGCCCGGCGAATAAAATCGGGAGCGAACCGGAATCGAATTTTGGCAGTGCAGGGCGCCGGCAGGATAATACCAGCCTGTTTGCACCAATCGGGAATTGGAAGTTGTTTTTCATGTCCCTGTATACATCAGCATTATTCCTGACAAGCCAGTGCAAACCGTTTGCATATGCCGCTGCGGGTTTATGGGGAAACCGGCACCATTGGGCAGACAGAACAAATTTTAATTGATGTAATGGTTTGTATGGAAAAAGGGATAAGTGTTTGGGGGAAATTCCAGTATGAACAGGTCGCAAAATTTGATTGTGCCAATCATTCTTGCCGGGGGCAAAGGAACCAGACTTTGGCCGATGTCGCGTTCTTCACGACCCAAGCAGTTCCTTGCGTTCACCGGAGAACTAAGCTTGTTCCAGCATACGCTCAAAAGGGTATCCGATCCTCAAATATACAAGGCCCCGATAGTTGTGACCAATCAGGATTATCGGTTTCTGGTCGCCGAGCAGGCGTTGGAATGTGGTGTGCAACTGGAGGAAATATTGCTGGAGCCAGTTGCGCGCAATACCGCGCCCGCAATTACGGCTGCCTGCTTGCTGTTGGAAGCAAGTCAACATAATCAAACTGTTTTTGTTCTGCCCTCTGATCATGAAATAGAGGTTGATGAGGCCTATTTGGAGGCCATAAAAGTCGCGCTGAACCCGGCAAATGAAAATCGCCTTGTAACCTTTGGTATTGCCCCCACGGAACCTGCAACCGGGTTTGGCTATATTGCGGCGGGCAAAATGGAAAAAAACGGCGCCTGTGCCGTTGACAGGTTTCTGGAAAAACCAGATGAAAAACATGCAAAGGAGCTGTTGGAATCCGGGGAATATTTCTGGAACTCGGGCATGTTTTTGTTTAACGCCGCGATTTTTTTAAGCGAATGCAAACGTTATGCGCCGGAGGTGTTCGAGACTGTGAAATCTTCCGTTGAACTGGCAAAAAAAGACCTTGATTTTATCAGACTGGAGCCAGACTCCTTTGCTCAATCGCCTGACATTTCCGCCGACTATGCCATATTTGAAAAAACCAAACTCGCAACGGTTGTGCCAACAGCAATTGAATGGTCCGATCTTGGGTCATGGAACGCTGTCTGGAAATCGGGCAAACTTGATGACAAGGATAACCTGCAGCGTGGTCCAACGACCCTGAGCAATACCAGATCATCCCTGGTGATATCCGAAAAGCATCATGTTGCGGTTGACGGCCTTGAAAATATCGTCGTGGTCGCCAGTGAGGACGCAATTTATGTCGGCCAGCTTCCCGATACTCAAAAGGTGGGGGATATCGTAAAGGGCCTTCAGAACAATCCCAAGACCATGGCCTTGACAGAAAACCACAAGACCACCTATCGGCCCTGGGGAGGGTATTCCTCAATACTTGATGGCGAGCGGTTTCAGGTCAAGCGGCTGTTTGTAAAATCCGGCAAGCGTATCTCGCTTCAGATGCACCATCATCGATCGGAGCATTGGGTTGTGGTGCGCGGCACAGCGCAGGTTCAGATTGATGAAAAGACAGTAATTTTGAGTGAAAATGAAAGCATCTATATTCCTCAAGGTGCCGTCCACCGATTGTTTAATCCGGGTAAAATTCTGCTTGAGCTGATAGAAGTCCAAACAGGATCTTATCTGGGCGAAGATGACATTATTCGAATTGAGGATGAGTTTGGAAGGGTTTAGGTTTCTGGCGCGGACAATAGGAATGCTCGCAAAATCAACGGCTTATTGAATAATATTGAATCAGGAAATGCGACACGCCCCCAAGCGAAATTCCCCGTGCAGCGTTCGCCCAGGGGAAGGGCGCAAATAATACTTCGCCTGCTCTGCGATCACCTCGAAGCTGTTTCCTCACATCAGATCAACAGGGCTGTCTTAGCGCCCTCTAATGCGTGGATCCAGCGCATCGCGCAAGCCATCACCAATGAAGTTTACACTCAGTACCGTCAGCGAAATCGCCAGACCCGGCCAGATGACGCGGGCAGGGGACTGCTGGATAAAGGTTGTGCCATCAAACAACAGCCGCCCCCATGTGGGGAAATCCGAGGGAAACCCAAGGCCAAGAAAGGACAGAGCACTTTCGGTAATGATGGCGGTGGCAACCCCCAATGTTGCCGATACCATGATCGGGGACAGGATATTGGGCAGAATATGGCGGGTGATAATTCGGTTTGAGGGGGTGCCAATGGAATTGGCCGCAAGTATGAATTCGCGCTCCTTCAGGGCCAGAACATCCCCGCGCACAATACGTGCCGTTTGCATCCAACTGGTGATGCCGATGATAAACACAATCAGCAGAAATATCCCCGTTTCCGGACCAAACGCATTTCGCAGCGTATCGCGAAACAGCATGATGATGACCAGCAGAAGCGGGAGCAGGGGCAGGGCCAGAAACAGATCGGTTGCGCGCATCAGCGGCCCGTCCAGACGTTTGAAATAGCCCGCAACCACCCCGACCACGGTGCCCAGCACCAAAGACAAAAGCATGGCTGTCATGCCCACCGCCAGCGATACCCGGCCCCCCTGCAGCAGTTGTGCCAACAGGTCCCTGCCCAGTTGATCGGTGCCGATGGGGTGCGCCCAACTGACCTTAATCCGCTCTAGCACCTCTGCATCGGGATCAAAGAACTTGATTGAAGTGGGATCAGTGAAACATTGCGCCATTTGTGAGCCAGTGAAAAAACAGCTGACCATCGGGAAGGTGTTTTTGGCCCGGATATCCAGATATTGCGGGTCTGTTTTCCACAGGAATGGCCCGGCAGTTACCCCGAACAGAATAATTGCGAACACGATCATGCCCAGCATCGCGCCCTTGTGGGTGCGGAACTGCGACCAGACATCGCCCCAGAGCGAGCGGTTCTTGGCTTCAACTTGTGTGTTATCAGCACTAGTCATAACGGATCCTCGGGTCTAACAGGCCATACAAAATATCGGCAACCAGATTAAATAAAACAATCAGCACGGCAAAGACAAAGGTCAGGGTTTGTACCAGCGGAATGTCAGCGCCCTGAATGCCAATAATCAGCAATTGTCCCAGCCCGTTTACTCTGAAAATCTGCTCGGTAATGATGGCGCCGCCAAATACCTGCGGCACCGAAAGGGCGATAACGGTAACAACAGGAATCATTGAATTGCGCAGGACATGCACCAGCAATACGGTTTTTTCCTTCAGCCCCTTGGCCCGGGCAGTGCGCACATAATCCTGTGACAGATTGTCCAGCATGCTGGCCCGCATAAACCGGCTCAACTGCGCCGCGTTATACAGCGCCAACACCATTACCGGCATCACCATCTGGCGCATCTGGAACCAGAAACTGGGCCAATCCGTTACCTGATGGGTCGTGTCATAAATTGAGGGCAGCCAGAAAATACTGTCATTGGGCACCCATACGGAAAAAATCACGATCAGCATCACGCCGGTGAAAAATGTGGGGATTGAAAAGCCGACCATGGAAACAAAAGTACCAACCTGATCAAACCAGCTATACTGCTTGTAAGCGGAAATCACGCCGATGGGCAGGGCAATGACAATGCTCACCACATAGGACATGCCAACCACCCAAAGGGTCTGGGGCATACGTTCGGCAATCAGGTCCACAACCGGGCTGCGGGTGGCCCAGCTGCGCACACGCAGGCGGTCTTCGCAGGCGCCGATACATACGTTGAACCATTCCCCGATCAGGTTCAGGGGTTCATTTATGAAAAACTGTTTGCACCACAAAAGGTAACGCACATACATGGGGGAATCCAGGCCAAGGCTGATCCGGATTTTTTCCCGCACCTCGGGGGGGATGGTCATGGGCAGGTTGCCGGTGGGGTCATTTGGAGCCATGTCCAGAATTAGAAAAATGACAAAGCTAATGAACAAAAGCGTCGGGATCGTAAACATCAGACGACGGATGGTATAATTCAGCATTTAACGCCTCGGTACATAAGCTTGAAACAGAGATGACCCCGCGCCAGAGACGCGGGGCCAGTTATTATATTATTCGCCGCGTGTCCAATCGGCAACGTTCCATGTTTCACTGTCCCAGGTGTTCAGAATAACACCGTTAAGTGAATTGGCGTGTGCAGATACGCGACCACGGTGGACCAACGGAATCATTGCACCTTCAGACATCAGCATATCGTTCATTTGTCTCACGATACGTGCACGGTCTTCAATGGCGGCTGTTTCCGAAAGTTCGGCGGCCAGCGCATCATATTCCGCATTACAATAACGCGGCATGTTGGACCCCAGCCAGTTGTTTTCCGGCGAAGGAATTTCCCCGCAGGTCCAGCTGTTCATATAGGCTTCCGGATCGGTGCCATCAAACAGGTTGGTATACATTTCGATGTCCGCATAGAACTTCTGGAATGTATCCGGGCTGGACTGATCGCCACCAAAGAATACAGCAGCGTCGATGTTTTTCAGTTCGGTTTCTACGCCGATTTCAGCCCACCACTGTTTGATCAGCGCCTGAGTATCCTGACGCACCGCGTTGGTGGATGTCTGATAAAGAATGGAAAGACGAACGCCGTCTTTTTCACGGATGCCATCAGCACCACGCGCCCAGCCTGCATCGTCCAGAATCTGATTGGCCAGTTCGATATTCTGAACCAGACATTCGTCATTGGCATCTGAAGCATAGATTGCCGGAGCCGGAACCACGTTACAGGTCGCAGTGCCCGCAGCGCCATAGCCGACTTCAGCCAGCAGATCACGGTCGATGGCAATGCTCAGAGCACGCCGTACAGCAGGATCGCTCAGGAATGGATGCGGTCCGCCTTCAAGGGTGGAACGCTTTTCACCAAGGTCTGCGGATGGGTTGGTCATATTGACCATCAAGCGTTCAACAGCAGTACCGAATGCTGAAATCACAGTGCCGTTGCCCGCTGCAGCCATATCAGACAAAACAGTCGGATCGATTTGCAGGTTCCATGCGTAATCAAATTCACCGGTTTCAAGAACGGCCCGGGCCGCAGATGCCGCATCGCCACCACCTTTGAAGGTCAGGCTGGCAAAAGCCGGTTTGCTTGGGTCACGATAGTTGGGGTTTGCAACCATTGTCACAACGTCATTGGCGCGGAATTCGTCAACTTTGAATGGTCCGGTGCCAATGGGGTTGAAGTTCTGTTCTGTACAGTTTGGAGCCTCGGCACCCACGCAGTCCTTAAACTGGGCAGCCTGAATGATCGGGCTTGTGCCGCCAACAAACGGGCCATAAGGGAAGGGCTTGGGCTTGGAGAATTTTACGGTGACAGTCAGGTCATCATCGGCCACTACTGATTCAACATCCGAGAATGATGTTGTCTGTTGACAGCCGCCATCTTCGTTCATGCAGTATTCAGCGGTGAAAACAACGTCGGCTGCGGTGAGGGGGGTGCCATCGGACCATTTGATGCCCGGAGTGATGTTCCAGGTAATCGAAGTCAGATCTTCAGCAACGCCACCGTTTTCAACGGTTGGAATTTCAGTGGCCAGCCAGGGGATCATGTTGCCGTCCTGGTCATAGCGTGCCAATGGCTCCAGAATCAGATTGGAAGCATCAATATCTTTGGTGCCACCCGACAGGAACGGGTTCAGAATGGATACAGCCTGCCAATAAATGATATTGACATTGCCGTCACGGCCCTGGGCCAGGTGAGAGCCGGCCAATGCCGAGCTGGACATCAGCGCCACGCTCAACGATGCGGCTACAAAATGGGTTAGTTTCATGTTACTCTCCTCAGAGTTGGTTGGGTTATGGGTGTGCGGTTGGCCCGCATCTTATTTAGTCGATTAAATGGCAGGCTCCGAAATGGTTTTCGCCGATCTGGCGCCACTTGGGAGCTTCTTTTTTGCATATATCCGCCGCCCGTGGGCAGCGGGTATGAAAGGTACAGCCTGAAGGCGGGTTCGCCGGGCTGGGGACATCACCCTCAAGAATGATGCGATCCACATCTCCGGCCTGCGCGGGATCAGGATGGGGCACCGCCGAGAGCAATGCCTGCGTATAGGGGTGTAATGGTTTGGTATAGAGCGTTTCGCTGGGGGCCAGTTCAACAAAACGGCCCAGATACATCACCGCCACACGGTCAGCCAGATGGCGCACCATCGACAGGTCGTGACTGATGAACAAATAAGTCAGGCCCAGTTTTTCCTGCAGGTCCTCCAGCAGGTTAACCACCTGCGCCTGAATTGAAACGTCAAGCGCGGCAATGGGTTCGTCACATACGATAAATTTGGGGTTGAGCGCCAGGGCGCGGGCAATCCCGATACGCTGGCGCTGGCCACCAGAAAATTCATGCGGATACCGGTCGGCAAACCGGCGCGCCAGCCCCACCGCATCCATGAGTTCGGCCACTTTGGCGCGGCGCTCCTCTTTGGTCATTTTCTTGTGTTCGTACAATGGCTCCGCAATAATCGAGCCCACGGTCATGCGCGGATTCAAACAGGCCTGCGGATCCTGAAAAATCATCTGCATTTCTGGGCGTTTGGCGCGCAGTTCAGGCCCCTTCAGATCGGCAATTTCCTGCCCGTCCAGAACAACAGACCCCCCCAGAATGTCATAGAGGCGCAACACACAGCGCCCAACGGTGGATTTGCCGCATCCGCTTTCGCCAACCAGCCCCAGTGTTTCGCTTTCAAAAATATCAAAACTGATACCGTCAACGGCTTTAACCGCCCCCACCTGTTTTTTCAGAAGTCCCTTGTAAATGGGGA
>WFOP01000351.1 GCA_015487985.1 Hyphomicrobiales bacterium | reverse complement strand
AGTCCGGGGAGTTTATCGTTTTTGTAGGCCCCTCGGGGTGCGGAAAATCAACTTTGTTGCGATGTATCTCGGGGCTGGAGGAAATCACCGCCGGCGATCTTGAAATCGGTGGACGCCGGGTCAATGACGTGGCCTCCTCCAAACGTGGCATTGCGATGGTTTTCCAGTCCTATGCCCTTTATCCCCATATGAGCGTTTATGATAATATGGCCTATTCCCTACGGTTGAAAAATACCCCGAAAGAGGAAATTGATCGTCTGGTAAAAGGGGCGGCAGAAAAACTTCAACTGACGGAATATCTGGAACGTCTGCCCAAGGCACTTTCAGGTGGACAACGTCAAAGGGTCGCCATTGGCCGCTCCATTGTGCGCGATCCAAAAGTGTTTTTGTTTGATGAACCGCTGTCCAACCTGGATGCTGCGCTGCGGGTACAGATGCGCATGGAAATTGCTGAATTAAGCGATTCGTTGCCCGGCACAACCATGATCTATGTTACCCATGATCAGGTGGAGGCCATGACCATGGCGGACCGGATTGTTGTGTTGCGCGACGGTGTTGTTGAGCAGGTGGGCACCCCCATGGAACTCTATGACAAACCAAACTCGGTTTTTGTCGCCGGGTTCATTGGCTCGCCGAAGATGAATTTTTTCACCGGCGGTTTGGCCAAGGCTTTTGATGCCGCAACCATCGGGGTGCGGGCAGAGCATTTTGATATTGTAAAAAAGGGACAATGGTCGGGCAAGATTGTGCACCTGGAAAATCTGGGTGCGGATAGTTTTGTCTATGTGGATGTGGGGGCGGAGTTCCCCATTGTGGTGCGTCAGGCCGGCCAATCTTTTTATAAGCTGGGCGAAAAACTTTCAATCTCCCCCAAAGAGGGACATGTTTATCGCTTTGATGAAAACGGCAAGCCGATCTCCTGATCCGGACAGATCCCCCGATTGGGATGGAATATGCCCTGAAGCAGGCCGGTGCCTCAAATGGGGACTAGCGATCTTTAAGAGTGGTACGCGAAAGAATAATCACAGGGATAATTCCCAGAAAAATCAGCAGCAGGGAGCCAATCCCTGCTTGTTCTATCCGCCCCCTTGAGGCCAGATCGTGAATATAGATCGATATGGTTTCAATGCCAAAGGGGCGCAGCATCAGCGTCGCAGAGAGTTCTTTGAGGCTTTCGATGAAAACCAGAAGGGCGGCGGTGGCGATGGCCGGGCGCATCAGGGGTAATAAAATATGGGTAAAAACCCGAAATCGTGAATAGCCGAAACACCGTGCAGCACTATCCAGATTTGGAGAAATCTTTTTGAAACTGGCGTCAATCGACCCCTCCGCCACGGCCATGAACCGCACCACATAGGCATAAACCAGGGTGGCGCCTGACCCGGTAATCAACAGGCCGGTGGAAATGTTAAACCATTGCCGCATCTGGGCATCGACAAGGTTGTCAAAGCTGGCGATGGGCAGAAAAATACCAAGGGCAATAATGGTGCCCGGCATCGCATAACCGGTGGAGGCAAAACGAACCAGAAAACTTGTGGGTTTCGTTGGCCGTACCCGCACCGCATAACTTAAAAACAGCGCCAGAACCACGCCAATCAGTGCCGCAATACCCGCCAGAGAAACACTGGTTAAAAGCGCATTGAGCAGGGCGGGATCAAATCCGGTTTGTAAATAGCGCGCAGCATAGGTGCCAAGAATAATCACCGGCACACCAAAACCAAGTGCAACCGGGACCAGGCACAGCACCATGGCCAGAAATGCCTTGAGGCCGCGCAATTGCATGCGTTCAAAAGCCATGGTGGCGCCGCTGCCGGCTTCAATAAAACTTTGTCCCTTGCGTGCCCAGCGTTCCGCCAGAATCAGCGCCAACACCACAAATAACAGGATCAGCGCCAATTGCGCCGAGCCGGCCATATCCCCCTGATTGACCCAGATGGAAAATATGGAAAAAGTCAGGGTCTGGACCCCCAGATAATCCATGGCCCCGATATCGTTGATGGCTTCCATCATCGCCAGCACCACCCCGAGCACCAACGCGGGGCGGGCCAATGGCAAAAGAATATTGACCAATATGCGCCCCTGATCGGCACCCAGTAACAGACCCGCCTCGATGGCCCGGCGCCCCTGAACGAAAAACAGTGCCCGAACGCTCAGGTAGACATAGGGATAAAGCACCATTGATAAAACAAATATGGCACCGGGTAACGAGCGGATATCGGGAAACCAGTAGTCTCGCGTCGAACTGAAATTTCCCAATTGACGCACCAGCGTTTGCACCGGTCCGGTAAAGGTGAAAAATTCGGTAAAAGCATAGGCACTGATATAGGTGGGAACAGCCAATGGCAGCATCAGCCCCCAGGCAAATATTCGCCTGCCGGGAAACTCAAAGAATGAAACCAGCCAGGCCGAAATCGCACCGATGGAGCCGGTAAATATCACCAGACCCACCAGCAGAATAAACGTGGTCTGGCTGGCCCGCGCAAGAACGCTTTCGCTCAAACGGGCAAGGCTGGCGGTATCCCCTGACAGTGCCATGAAAATCAGCGCAATAATGGGCATGCCTACAATCAGCGCCACCGCACCCGCACCAAATGCCAGCCAGCCTCCCTTGCGCGGCGCACAGTCAGCCTCGCTGAAAGGGGAGTTTGTTTGCACCTGCTTTGACTTGGTGTCTGCGGCCATGGGCGACTTTCAAAAACTACGATTAAAAAATCTATGTTAGTTGTTAAAGCCCACCTTATCCACCAGTAAAGAGGCGGCGGCACGCAGGGAGGCAATCTCCTCCAGCGCCAGCGTGTCCGGGACAAGTTTGCCAAAACTGTTGACTACGGCGCTGGGGGTGGCGTCTTCTTTCAGTGGATATTCATAAACCAGTTCGCCATAGATTTCCTGGGCGTAAGGGCTGGCCAGAAACTCCATCAGGGCAAGGGCGTTATCCCGGTTTGGTGCATAGGCAGCCATGGCCATGCCCGAAATGTTAATGTGGGTACCACGGTCCTCCGCATTGGGAAACAACACCTTCATCGAGGCTTCCCATTCCTTTTGTTCCGGGTTTTGTTCATTGTTGCGCATCAGGCCCACATAATAGGTATTGCCCAGCGCCAGGTCGCATTCACCTGAAAATATCGCCTGTGCCTGTGCCCGATCATTGCCGGTTGGCTTGCGCGCCAGATTTTCCTTTAGTCCCTCAAGCCATTCCTGTGCCGCCGCTTCCCCCTCATGGGCGATAATGGAGGCAAACAGGCCGATATTGTAGGAGTGTTGCCCCGAACGGGTACAAATGCGCCCAGCCCATTTGGGGTCGGCCAGCTCTGCGTAGGTAATCTGGTTTTGCGCAACCCGCTCGCGGGATGCAAACACAACCCGTGCCCGCATCGTCAGACCAAACCAGTTGTTTTCAAGATCACGATATTGGGGGGGGATATTGGCTTCAATAGTGTCGCTGATCACTGGTTGGGTGACCCCGCTGGTCTTCAAGTCTATGAGCCGTCCGATATCAACCGTTAAAATGACATCGGCCGGGGAATTGCGCCCCTCGGCCTTGAGCCGTTCAACCATGCCGTCTTTCAGGTTTAATACCCGGGTGTTGATGCCGGTCTGGGCGGTAAATGCCTCGAGCAAAGGCTCAATCAATTCAGGCTGGCGATAAGAATAGATGTTCACCTGTCCTGCGGTAGCCAGCGTTGGCTGCATCAGCAGCAGGAACACCATTGCGACTTTTTGCAACGAATTCATATTTGTCTCCATTTCCAAGGGGGTTAAGGCCCCAAGCAAGTAAAATGGTTTTGTTCCCTTCTGGGGTAAAAGTCAATAAATTATTGTATTACAAAGACTTACCCAAGCAGCGTTATTTAGAAACGTTCTAAATTCCTGCTTGAATTTGTTGATATT
>WFOP01000350.1 GCA_015487985.1 Hyphomicrobiales bacterium | reverse complement strand
TCCCTATCTTACACCGCTGGCGGGAATCATTATCATCGTCATGGGGCTGCATTTTCTGGGGGTGTTCAGAATTGCTTTTCTGGACATGCAGGTGCGTTCGGACGGACCGTCCGTGGCCAGTGGTCCGGGGGGCGGTTTTATGCTGGGCCTGGCGTTTGCCATTGGCTGGACGCCATGTATCGGGCCGGTTCTGGCCGCTGTTCTGGCGGTTGCCGCTTCTCAGACTTCCGCCATTGAAGGGGCAACATTGCTTGGGGTTTATTCTGCCGGGCTGGGGGTGCCGTTTTTGCTCGCCGGGCTGGCAATCGGTCCGTTCCTGAACTTTTTTGACAGTTTCAAAAAGCATCTGGAGACTGTGGAGAAATTTATGGGGGGTTTTCTGGTGCTCACGGGGATATTGTTTATCACCGGTCAGTTCACCCGTCTTTCTTTCTGGTTTCTTGAAACTTTTCCCGCTTTATCCAATTTCGGGTAAGTCTTGCTTAACCACGGCTTCAAAAAACCCGGTGAAACCGGTGACATTTGGCGTCTGTTGGCCGGTGTTAAATCCTAAATTCATTGTTTGAGCCAATCGTGCCCCATGGATTTATCTGTGGAATTAACTTTTGGGTTTAAGGGCTATGGCGGATTTGGCACTGATCGGGGAGACACCAGCGTTTGAAGTGGCCCGTGATATATTGGGGGCAGAGCAAAGCAACTGGTGGGAAAATCTTGGGATTTCTGTTGCTGTAACCAAAGATATCGCTCAGGTTGAGGAGGTTTGGCGGCAACTGGAAAAGGGGGGAATTCAATCCCCCGGTCAAAGCATTGATTTCACCAAGGCATGGATAAAGCGGTTTCAGATTCCGCTGGAAGATCAGCTCTATATCACCGGGGAAGCGCGGGGCAAGGTTGTGGCACTCTTACCGCTGAAACGGGTGCGGCGTGCGGGATTGAATATTCTGACATGGTTTGCCGGTTATCACGTGGGATGCAATGCACCGCTGATTGATTATGGGGCATTTGACAGGTTGAGCGAAAAGGAACGCAATCAGGTATGGCACCGGATGCGGCGTGCAATGCTGGGGGCCGATCTGGTTTGTCTGCAATCGCTTCCTGATATTGGCAGGGGGAAATATTTTTCCGGTCTTGGCAAGTCCATTGATGTTGAGGTGCTTTATCGCAGCGAGTTTGAAAGCTGGGAGGCGTGCAGAACAACCCAGTTGACCCGGTCGCGCAGAAAGCATGACAAGCAGCAGGGCGCAAAACTGGCGGCCATGGGGGAAGTGAAATTTGAGGAACTCGTGCCCGGTGACAGCAGGGCCGATGAGGCGCTTGCCACACTTTTTGCGCAAAAGGCCGCCCGTTTTGCCCAATGGGGAATTGAAGACCCGTTTGCGGACAAAAATATGCGGGATTTATACAAGGACATGTTTCATGAAAACAAGGGGTTGAGTGGAAAACTGCATGTTTTGAGTCTGGATGACGAAATCGTGGCGGTGCGCTATAATCTTGCCCATGGGGATACGGTGTTTTCGCTCATTTCCTCCATGTCTGAACGTATGGAACTGCGTCCGGGGTCCCCGGGCAAGCAAAATATCCGGCGGGCCATGCAGGCCATTTTTGAAGCCGGATACAGGGTGTGTGACATGGGGGCGGGGTTTTCTGATGAAAAACGCCAATGGTGTAATAGTGTGATAAATTTGCGCACGCATTATATTCCGCTTAACATCAGGGGTGCGCTGATTGCCAGGGCGCATCGGTTCAAGTGTCGGATGCGAAAATTTATCAAGGAACGCGAGGAGCTTTTTAATCTGGTCAAATCCGTGCGCTCGATTGTGCGCAGAAAGCCCGGTATTTC
Organism: Hyphomicrobiales bacterium; assembly: GCA_015487985.1. Taxonomy (GTDB): domain Bacteria; phylum Pseudomonadota; class Alphaproteobacteria; order Rhizobiales; family Devosiaceae; genus DROE01. Next base: position 3,007 of record WFOP01000350.1, on the reverse strand, counting down.
ACGGGCATAAATTTTGTTTCAGGCAGGGGGCTAGATGAGTTTGCGCGCCCGCAAGGAAACATGCCCGGACTTTCCGATAATCACATGATCATGGATGGTAATTCCCAAGGGTTTTGCAACGTCAATGATGGCCTTTGTCATGCGGACATCGGCGCTTGAGGGGGAGGGGTCACCTGATGGATGGTTATGAACCAAAATGATGGCGGTTGCGGACAATTCCAGCGAACGCCGGATGACTTCGCGGGTATAAACCGGGGTGTGGTCAACCGTGCCGACCTGTTGCACCTCGTCGGCGATCAGCATGTTCATTTTATCAAGGAACAGGATACGGAACTGTTCTTTTTCCTCAAAAGCCATTTGAGAATGGCAATATTCAATCAGCTTGTTCCATGATGCCAATACGGGGCGATCGCGCAATTCATCGCGGGTAAAGCGCTGGGCGACGGCCAGCAGGACTTTCAGGTCCGTCACTGCCATGGGGCCCAGCCCGTCAATTTCGCTCAAAAGGTGGGATGGCGCTCCCAGAACTTCAGAAAATGAGCCGAATCGGTCAATCAGATCTTTGGCGACGGGCTTGGTGTCGCGGCGGGGCAGAATGCGGAATAAAACCAGCTCCAGCAGTTCATAGTCCGCCATGGCTTCGGGGCCGTTGTTGATAAAACGCTCTCTGAGGCGCGCCCGGTGGCCATGATAGTGCTGCTTTGTTTTTCCGGCCGTATTGTTTTTCGCCGTGTTGTTTTTCTTTGTGCTTTTGGATGTCTGTTTGGGCATTTATTCAGGATTGGACGGGTTGAAAAGTCCGCCCGGCGAGCTGGTGAAAATTTCGTTTCCGCTTTCAGTAATGCCAATGGAGTGTTCACATTGGGCGGACAGGGTTCTGTCGCGGGTTACCGCTGTCCAGCCATCACTGAGAACTTTTACATGGGGCCGGCCCAGGTTTATCATCGGCTCAATGGTAAAAATCATTCCCGGCTTCAACTCGGGACCGGAGCCGGGGGTGCCAAAGTGCAAAATATTTGGCTCGTCATGGAAGAGTTTTCCAAGACCATGGCCAACAAAGTCGCGCACAACGCTGGTGCGTTCGCTTTCCGCATAGGTTTGAATGGCGGCACCGATGTCCCCGGTCGTATTGCCCGGAATGGCCGCTGCGATGCCGCGCGCCAGACTTTCATAGGTGACGCGGATCAGGCGTTCGGCTTTGCGTGAAAGCTGGCCCACCGGATACATGCGGGAGCTGTCCCCATGCCAGCCATCCACCACATAGGTGAGGTCAATGTTGAGAATATCCCCTTCACGCAGCACTTTTTCTCCCGGAATGCCATGGCACACCACATGATTGATGGAGGTGCAAATGGAATGGCGATATCCGCGATATAGCAGGGTTGCAGGGATTCCCCCGTGATCCTGCCCGAACTCGAAAGCAAGCCGGTCCAGCTCGATGGTGGAGACGCCGGGGCGCACATGCTCAACCAGCATATCAAGGGCTTTTGCGGTGAGCTGACCGGCCTTGCGCATACCGGCAAAACCTTCTTCTCCGTGCAGGGGGATTACCCCGGGTGCGCGTTTTTTGGACTGTTCTGCATCGACATAGGTCACCATGGAAGATTCACTCTTGTTAAAAAACTGCGTATTTGAGACAGGGCCAAACTACTCCGGGGGAGAAATGAAAGAAAGGGGAGAATTCAGCACTATTTCCGTGGCGGAAATATCACAGCCGAAAGCATAGGCTTCAACGCCGGCGGCGGTGGCGTTTTTGAAGGCGTTGACATATTCGGGGTCACTGTCGGCGCAAAGGGAAAACGCCTGACAATCGGTACGTTGAATAACGTAAATCATCACGGCCCTGAAACCCTGTTGGCACATTTTTGACATCTGTTCGAGATGACGCGCACCACGGGCGGTGGGGCTGTCGGGGAATTCGGCCAAACCTTTTTGACGCGAATAATGCACGTTTTTCACTTCCACATAACAATCAGGCAGCCCGGGGGCGCCAAGCAAAAAGTCGATGCGGCTTTTGTTCCCGTAATTTACTTCGGCCCTGATGGTTTCATATTCGGCAAGGGGGGCGATTTTTTTGGCTTCCAGCGCCTCCCTGACCAGGCGATTGGGCTGGGCGGTGTTGATGCCCACAAGCCCGGAGGGCATTTCGATCAATTCCAGCGACCAGGGGAGTTTGCGTTTCAGATTGTCGGACTTCCAGACCCACGCGTTTACGCCCGGATCCGTCAGCCCTGTCATGGCGCCGGTGTTGGCGCAATGGGCGGTGAGGGTCTGCCCGTTTTCAAATTCAACATCGGCTAAAAAGCGCTTATAGCGTTTGATGAGTTTTACCCGGGTCATGGAAGGGGGCAATTGCATGGAAAATACTTTTCCTTTTTGGGCGACTTAGTTTAAGTTTTTTCAATATTTTTATTTCTGTGGCATAGAAAGCCTCTAAGCCAATTCGGATCGATTCCTGATTGAAAGTGTATTGAAGTTTTATGTCAAAGTCAGCGCAAAATCCGGTTACCGCCGCCATATTGGTGATTGGTGATGAAATCCTGTCTGGGCGCACGCGAGATGAAAATATTTTCGAGATCGCTCAGGTTTGCACGCAAGGGGGAGTGGATTTGCGTGAGGTGCGCATAATTGGTGACGTTGAAAGCAAAATTGTTGAAGCGGTCAATGTACTGCGTGCCCGCTATACTTATGTGTTTACCACCGGGGGGATTGGCCCCACCCATGACGATATCACCGCCGATGCCGTTGCCAAGGCGTTCGGGGTGGAACTGCCGGTGAACAGGGACGTTTGTGAGTTGCTGGAAAAACGCTATGGCAAGGAGGCGCTGACCCCGGCAAACAAGCGCATGGCGCGCATTCCGGTGGGGGCCAGCCTTATCGATAATGGGGTGAGCGGTGCGCCCGGGTTTTGCATGGAAAATGTTTATGTGATGGCGGGGGTGCCCATTATCATGCGCTCGATGCTTGAGAGTATCGCGCCGACCCTTAAGGGGGGGCGGGTTATGCA
>WFOP01000349.1 GCA_015487985.1 Hyphomicrobiales bacterium | reverse complement strand
GCGAGAAGGCCTCTCGCTGCCAGCGGTTCTTTATGCCATAAAGAACCAGAGAGATCATAAGACAAGCATGTCGCGTTCAACCGTATTCACTCAACATGCATTATCTTTTTGTTTTCGCATGTCTTTTATCCCAAAACCGGTACCCCCCACGGGTCAAGCCCGAGGGCATGCTTTTGGGAGACATGCTTTAGCTTTTGTCCAGCATCCGCAAAACAACAACCGCTGCGTCAAATTCAACCCGCCTTTTTTGCAAGCGCGCAACGGCTTCGCCATCTTCGCCCCAGTTTTTTGCATTATAGGTTTCATCCAGATGAGCAATATCCCAAACCGCTTCTGGCTCGATCAATCCGCGCCGCAGGGCAATGGCCAAAATCCCCGACCCCGTCAGCCCGGTAATGGAAACAAGCGCCGTGAGCGCAATGAAGTGAACATCCGCCAGATCCTCCCTCAATGGAACAAGCGTGTCCGCCGGCTGATTTTTATGCACAATGCCGGTAACAGGCTCAAAGCGGACATTAAAATGCCGCTCCACCTTTGCCAGCGCCCCATCCCAGATTTCCCCCTGCAACGCCACCAGTTCTTTGGGGCTTTGTGCACGAAACAAAAGCAAATCATTGCCGGCAAACTTTATGACTTCCTCGCGCAGGTCCTCCGCGACCTCATGCCCCCCCTCAACAGCTGAATTCACCAGACGAACCAACGGCATTGTGCCCGGATCAATGTCTTCCCCCTGCGCCTCCCACTCCGCCGCCAACAAATGAGCAAGCTCTTTGTCTGGAACAGCCACCGGCTTGTGCCCGGGTGTTTTTGTGAGACGGCCATCCAGATGGATGCAATATCCCTCATCACAGGGCGCCACGCTAACGACCTTGTAAAACCGCTTGCGCAACGGCGTCTTTGTATGGACCTGAGCCCGGCCAAATCCGTCATCCATATGCGCATGCACATCTTGTAAAAATTCACGCATTTCAGGCTCCGTTCAACTGTTCTATCGCACCGATCAACTGATCCATCTCATCAATTATCAGATGCGCACCCGCCGCTTCAAGCTCATCAGGTTCATGATAGCCCCAGGTTACCCCCAGCGCATGCACCCCCGCATTGCGCGCCATTTCCATGTCGTGGGTCGTATCCCCGATCATGACGGTCCGCTCCGGGGCAACATCAACAATGTTCATGGCATTAAAGACCATATCCGGGTTTGGTTTTGCAAGATTGGTGTCGGGGGTATGAATGGAGGTAAAAAGGCCTTTGAGCTGATGAAAGTCCAGCACCCGATTTGTGCTGGCGGCAGCCTTGCCCGTTGCAACCGCCATGACAAAATCGTCTCGTCCATGCAAATTGTGCAGCGTATCCAGCGCCCCGGTAAAAAGTTCCTCCTGTCGGGATATTTTTGTCCGGGATAAAACTTCCCTTTGATAAAGAGAAATCAGCTCATCAATCCGGGATTCTTCAAGGCCCGGCGCAATCCGGCGCAGGCCAATCTGAAATCCAAGCCCGGAAATGGAGCGAATAACCCGTTCTTCAGGCACCGGCTGGCCCATGGTTTCAAGCACCGAGCTTATGGAGGAGATAAACAAAGACACCGTATCAATCAGCGTTCCATCCAAATCAAATATTACCAGCTTTTGCATCTGTCAGTCATTCTCCGGGTCAATGTTCTGCACATCATAGCGTTTGGCATCAAAGCCCAGCATGTCAAAACTCTTTTTCATATGGGGCGGCAAAGGCGCTGTTATGTCCAGCCCCGAACCATCCCGCAGCGGCAACGCCAGCCGGCGGGCATGCAGATGCAGGCCGGAGCCAAGCCCTTCGGGGCGTTCCCAGTTCCAGTTTTCCATCTCGTAATAACGCGGATCATCCAGAATGGGCGTGCCCAGATTCATCATGTGAACCCGCAGTTGATGGGTGCGCCCGGTGACGGGCTTAAGCGTCACCCAGGCAAACTCCCGCCCCGCATTGTCGGTCACCGAATAATGACTCATGGAATGTTGTGCACCCTTGACCCCCTTGTCCACAACCGCCATCTGCTCTCCGTCCCGGGTGGACTGCTTGCCCAAAAAGCACGAAATTGACCCCTGATTGGGGCTGGGCACCCCCACCACCAGCGCCCAGTAAATCTTGCGCGCCGAGCGGGAACGAAACACCCCGCCAAAATGAGACGCCGCCGCCCGGCTTTTTGCCACCAGCAGACAACCCGATGTATCCCGGTCAAGCCGATGCACCAGCCGGGGCGCTTCGCCTTTTTTATTGGGCAGGCTTTTGAGCATGCCATCAATGTGCCGGGTGGTGCCACTGCCCCCCTGCACGGCAAGACCATGGGGTTTGTTCAGCACAAACACATCGTCATCTTCATAAATGATGCGCTCGGTAATAAACTGCGCATCCGCCTCGTTGCGACGCCCCGGTTTGGCCACCTGGGCGCTTTGTTTCTCAAGCGGGGGCACACGAACCACCTGCCCCGCACTCAGGCGCGCATTGGTTTTTGCCCGTCCCTTGTCGATACGCACCTGCCCGGTGCGGATCATCTTTTGCAAACGACCAAATTTCACCTGCGGATAATGCAGGCCAAACCAGCGGTCCAGCCGCATGCCGTTTTCATCTTCGCTCACCGTTTTAAGAGTTACACCGCTCATGTTGCAATTGCCCGCATAATCAACAGCCCCACAAACAGGGCAAAAATCGAGGCAATAACAGAAATCGCGATATAACTGCCCGCCTGAAACAGCTGCCCGCGCTCCAGCAAAACGATTGCATCAAGCGAAAAGGCTGAAAACGTGGTGAACCCGCCAAGAAGCCCCACGGCAAAAAACAAACGGATTTCATTTTGCCCGCCGGGCAAAAACTTGGCCAACGCCCCGATAAGCAGCCCCATCAGCAAAGAACCAAGAATATTTACGCCAAGTGTGGCATATGGAAACCCCGCAAGGCCTGAACGTGCGGCAAAAACCCCAACCCCGTAGCGACCCATAGCGCCCAAAGCGCCACCTGCCCCCACCAGTAAAAAAGCATTCATTTTAATTACTCCAAACTTCAGGATTGATCGTCATTCCGCTGCCTCTTTGAACGCAGTCGGGCAAAATAGTCGAGCCGTTTTTTAAGTTCGCGCTCATATCCGCGCGCAACGGGGGCATAAAACCCCTGTCGACCAATTTTTTCAGGAAAATATTCCTGCCCCGAAAACCCCTCCGGCGTATCGTGGTCATAGATATAATTGTCCCCGTATCCCTCAGATTTCATCAGCTTGGTGGGCGCATTCAAAATCACCTTTGGCGGTTGGGGAGAACCGGTTTTTTTCACAAGGGCCATGGCCCCCTTAAACGCGGTATATAC
>WFOP01000348.1 GCA_015487985.1 Hyphomicrobiales bacterium | reverse complement strand
ATGGTGAACTGGTTCATGCCGGCATTGGAGGAAAAGCAATTATCGTGGGGAACGGTGTGCTTGATTTGCCCCCCGGTACGATTTCTGCCTGAGCTTGACGGGCGTCTCCAGGCAAGCCAAACTTGAATTTCTGCCTTGCTTTCGGGACGACCCGAGAGGGGCGCCGTTATTCGGGGGGAATATCCGGTTTGATTTCGCTACCAATTTGGTTTGTGGTTATCGTGGCGATTTTGGCGGCAATCGGGTTGACGGACCGGTTGCTGATGCCCGGTGTGCGCTGGTTTTTTCGCCGCCGTGCCAATCGGGCCATTGAGCTGCTCAACAACAGATTATCCCTTAAAATTCAGCCTTTCAAATTGACCAAACGCGAGGGGTTGATTGACGCCCTGATGTTTGATGCCGAGGTCATCAGGGCGGTTGAGGATGAAGCCGCCGCGTCAGGCACCCCGGGGCAGGTGGTTTTGGACCGGGCGCGCGAATATGCCAACGAGGTTGTTCCCGCGTTTTCTCACTACACATATTTCCGCATCGGCACCCGGCTGGCGCGCCGATTGTCGCAAATGCTTTACCGGGTTCGCCTGGGGAACTCCAACGACAAGGCATTGGCCGATATCGACCCCAATTCCACCGTTGTTTTTGTGATGAACCATCGCTCCAACATGGATTATGTGCTGGTGACGTATATGGCGGCCACCAGTTCGGCGCTTTCTTATGCCGTTGGGGAGTGGGCGCGGGTTTGGGCGCTGCAAAGCCTCATCCGGGCGATGGGGGCCTATTTCGTGCGGCGGTTTTCCACCGGCAACGCGCTTTATCGCAAGGTGTTGGCGCGCTATGTGCACATGGCGACAATGGCGGGGGTGACACAGGCGGTTTTCCCCGAGGGGGGCCTGTCAAGGGACGGCAAATTGCGCCCGCCAAAATTCGGATTGCTTTCTTATATGGTGGGGGGATTTGACCCTGAGGGGCCGCGCGATGTGGTTTTTGTGCCGGTTGGCCTCAATTATGACCGGGTGCTTGAAGACCGGGTGCTGACCGCTGCGGCGCAGGCCAGGGATGGGGAAAAACCAAAATTCCGGTTTAATCCGGGGGTGCTTTTGAAATTCATAGGGCGCTCGATTTATCAGGCATTTCGCGGCGCATGGTTTCGTAACGGATATGCCTGTGTGAGTTTTGGCAAGCCGGTTTCCATGCGCCAATATTTATCTGAAAACAAATTTGACTTCAGGGAAATGGATGAAGAGCGGCGTTATCAGGAAATGGAAAAACTGGGTTCCAGGCTGATGAATTGTGTGGGGCAGGCGGTGCCTGCTTTGCCAACTTCCCTGATTGCAACGGTTTTACTGGCGGATGAAGCGGTGCCTTTGGGCCCGTTTCAAATCAAAACACGGGTATTTAATCTGATAAACCGGCTGGAGGAAGCGGGGGTATATGTGCATATTCCGCGCAATGACCACGACTATCTGGTGGAAGTGGGGTTGCGGATGCTCACCTTGCGGCATCTGGTTCTGGTTGCGGGGGAAACCTATCGGGTTAATCCAAAGGAGCGGGATCTGGTGGTCTATTATGCCAATGCAATCTCTCATCAGATGGCGCGAATTGCGGACAAAAACCAGACCGCAAACAAGACCTGAAGCAAATTTGGGATTGCGCGGGTGAAATATTTTGTTAAGGATAGTGCGCAACACTCAGACACCAGAATAGACACGCAGCGCAACAGAATGAAAAATCAACGGGCAAACATTGCTGATATTCATGGATTTTCCGATGACGTTTCGTGCGTCCGGTTTTCTGCGCCTGCCCAAAACAGCCTCCTCCTTATCAGCCTCTGATATCCGACAGTTTGCGGCAGCGAACGGGATTTCAGAGGAGAAAATAAACCGTACAAAATTTATTTTGTGCCGTTGACGGCTGTTTTTATCCAGCAGAACGTCGGGCCAGAAAATCAGGAATACCCAAAATGACGACAGACAAGACAACCACCCCACCGGAAACAGATCGTATTTTTATCTTTGATACCACCTTGCGGGACGGGGAGCAGTCTCCCGGCGCGACGATGACGCTGGAGGAAAAACTGCAAATCGCCGAATTGCTGGACGAGATGGGGGTTGATATTATTGAAGCGGGTTTCCCCATCGCTTCGAACGGGGATTTTGAAGCCGTGTCAGAAATCGCCAAACGCTCAAAAAATTCGGTGATTGCGGGGTTGGCGCGGGCTATTCCGGGGGATATTGACCGGGCCGGGGAGGCAATTCGGCATGCAAATCGGGGCCGGATTCACACGTTTGTTTCCACATCCCCCATTCATCTGGCCCACCAGATGAAAAAAACTCAGGATGAAGTGCTCGAAATTGTTACCGCAACGGTGGGGCAGGCGCGCAACCTGATTGACGATGTGGAATGGAGTGCGATGGACGCCACCCGTACGCCAATTGATTTTTTAGCCCGATGCACAGAGGCTGCCATCAAAGCAGGCGCCACGACCATCAATATCCCCGACACGGTGGGATATTCCACGCCTCAGGATTATGAAAAATTGTTTTGTGACCTGATTGCGATGGTGCCCGACAGCGACAAGGTAATTT
>WFOP01000347.1 GCA_015487985.1 Hyphomicrobiales bacterium | reverse complement strand
TGTAACAAGGGTTATATCAATATGCGTGCCATGCAGTATTTTGTCTGGCAAAAATCTATCGGTTGAACAGGAAAGGCGGGCCCTTCCGCCCCGGGCGAAATAAACATGACACGACAGGAAAAGAACGAAACGTTCTTGCTAACTTCATTCTTGTACGGGGGTAATGCCTCCTATATGGAGGATCTTTACGCGCGCTTTAAGGAGGATCCAGCCGGGGTGGACCCTACATGGGCTGAGTTTTTCAGTTCTTTGGGGGATGAGGCGGGGGACGTAAAGTCCAACGCTGCGGGGGCGAGCTGGAGCAAGGGGAACTGGCCCCAGATTCCGTTCAATGAAGATGTTGCCGCTCTTGATGGAGATTGGGATCGTCTGGCTGAAAAGTCGGGCAAGGTCGTTATTGAAAAGGCCAAAAAGGCCGGTCAGGTGCCAACCATTGAAGAGGTGACCCGGGCCAGTCAGGATTCTATTCGTGCGATTATGATGATCCGCGCCTTTCGTATGCGCGGGCATTTGCATGCGGACCTTGATCCGCTCGAAATGCAGGAAAAGGCGGATGCCCCTGAACTGGACCCACGCTCTTACGGGTTTGAGGAGGCGGATAATTCCCGTCAGATTTACATAGATTTCTACTTGGGACTGGAATATGCGACGATCCCGCAGATGCTGGATATTTTACGCCGCACATATTGTTCCACCATGGGTGTGGAATTCATGCACATTTCTGATCCTGATTCCAAGGCCTGGATACAGGAGCGGATCGAGGGACCGGACAAGGAAATTCATTTCACCAAAATGGGCAAAAAGGCCATTTTGAACAAACTGGTGGAAGCGGAGGGTTTTGAGAAATTCCTCGATGTGAAATATACCGGCACCAAGCGTTTTGGCTTGGACGGGGGGGAAAGCCTTATCCCGGCCATGGAACAGATTATCAAGCATGGTGGCTCGCTGGGGGTGCGCGATATTGTTCTTGGCATGCCCCATCGCGGGCGGCTTAACGTGTTGACGCAGGTGATGGGCAAGCCTCACCGTGCCTTGTTTCACGAGTTCAAGGGGGGGGCTTTTTATCCCGACGATGTGGAGGGTTCAGGGGATGTAAAATATCATCTGGGCGCTTCTTCAGACCGCGAATTTGATGATAACAAGGTGCATCTGTCTCTTACGGCGAACCCAAGCCATCTTGAGATCGTCAACCCGGTGGTGCTGGGCAAGGCGCGGGCCAAACAGGACCAGCATTCGGCGGTGAATGATCGTTTTGTGATGGATACGACCGAAACGGATCGCAAGGTTGTTCTGCCTCTGTTATTACACGGGGATGCGGCTTTTGCCGGTCAGGGCGTGGTTGCGGAGTGTTTTGGACTTTCCGGTCTCAAGGGGCATCGGACCGGCGGCTCAATTCACTTTGTCGTCAACAACCAGATTGGTTTTACCACCTCACCGATTTATTCACGCTCCTCACCCTATCCAACCGATGTGGCAAAAATGATCGAAGCCCCGGTGTTCCATGTGAACGGGGATGATCCTGAAGCGGTGGTATTTGCGGCCAAGGTGGCCATTGAATATCGCCAGAAATTTGGCAAGCCGGTGGTCATTGACATGTTCTGCTATCGCCGGTTCGGACATAATGAAGGGGACGAGCCCTCCTTCACCCAGCCATTGATGTATAAGCAGATCAAGGCGCAAAAAACCACATTGGAAATTTATGCGGCCAAGCTGATTGGTGAAGGTGTGGTGAGCGAAGAAGAAGTTGCGCAGATGAAGGCCGATTGGCGGGCGCATCTGGAAGCCGAGTTTGCCGGCGGGCAGGATTATCGCCCCAATAAAGCCGACTGGCTGGACGGATCATGGAAAAAGCTCAAGGCGGCGCAACTTGAGGGTGCACGCCGGGGCAATACCGGGGTGGATATTGATCGGCTGAAGGAAATCGGCAAGGTACTGACAACAATTCCTGAAGGCTTTGAGGCGCACCGGACCATTAAGCGGTTTATGAAAAACCGGGCGGCGGCAATTGAAAAAGGTCAGGGAATCGACTGGGCGACCGGGGAAGCGCTGGCTTTTGGCTCATTGGTTGCGGATGGTTCGCCGGTTCGTTTGAGCGGGCAGGACTGTGAGCGGGGCACGTTTTCCCAGCGTCATTCCGTTTTGAACAATCAGAGCGACGCCAGCACCTATACGCCCCTGAACCATATTTCCAAGGATCAGGCGCGTTATGAAGTCATCAATTCCATGCTTTCGGAAGAAGCGGTTTTGGGATTTGAATATGGTTATTCGCTGGTGGAACCAAACGCCCTTACCCTGTGGGAAGGTCAGTTTGGCGATTTTGTCAACGGCGCGCAGGTGGTGATTGACCAGTTTATTTCTTCGGGGGAGCAAAAATGGTTCCGCATGTCGGGGCTGGTCCTGTTGCTGCCCCATGGCTATGAGGGGCAGGGGCCGGAACATTCTTCGGCCAGGCTGGAGCGGTTTTTGCAACTTTGCGCCGAGGATAATATGCAGGTGGCAAACTGTACGACACCGGCCAACTATTTCCATATACTGAGACGGCAATTGCGCCGGGAGTTCAGGAAACCACTGGTTCTGATGACGCCCAAGTCGTTGTTGCGCCATAAAAAGGCCGTTTCGGGGCTTGATGAACTGGGTCTTGATTCATGTTTCCACCGGCTATTGTGGGATGATGCAGAAGCCCCTGGCGCAGCCAAAACAAGCATAAAACTTGCTGCGGACGAAAAAATAAGGCGGGTCATATTGTGCACCGGCAAGGTCTATTATGATCTGCTTGAGGATCGCGAAAAACGCGGGGTGAACGATGTTTACCTGATGCGGCTGGAACAGCTTTATCCGTTTCCGGCAAAGGCATTGCATGCGGAACTTTCACGTTTCCCCAATGCGCAGATTTGCTGGTGTCAGGAGGAACCCAAAAACATGGGGGGGTGGGCATTTATTCAACCCTATGTGGAGTGGGTTCTGACGCAACTGGGCCGAAACGGAGAACGTCCGCAATATGTGGGCCGGGCCTCGGCAGCATCTCCCGCCACGGGTATGATGAGCAAACATTTGTATGAGTTGAATGCCTTTTTGGATGAGGCATTTTCGGAGTAATTCCGCTTTTTCTTTTGAAAACAAAATTAAGGACCAAAATTATGTCCACTGAAATTAAAGTTCCCACACTTGGCGAAAGCGTGAGCGAAGCCACCATTGGCCAATGGTTCAAGAAAGTTGGTGATGCGGTCAGCGTTGATGAAGCGCTGGTTGAACTTGAAACCGACAAGGTGGCGGTTGAGGTGCCCTCTCCCGTCTCCGGGGTTCTGGAAAAAATTGTCGCCGCAGAAGGGGATAATGTGGAAGTGGACGCGCTGATTGCCATCGTGGCGGAGGGCGCCGGGGCAAAGGGGGCAACCCCAGCAGCGTCACCAGCTCCAGGCGCAGAGGAAAAACCGACGGCGGCAGCGGCTGAAGCGCCTGCCCCAAAGTCTTCTTCTGGTGAAGTTCCGGCAAGTCCTGCTGCACAAAAACTCATGAATGAGCAAAATATCAGCCCCGATCAGGTTACCGGTTCGGGCAAACACGGCCAGGTATTAAAAGAAGACGTGATGGCGGCGGTGGCAAAAACCCAGGCGCCGACAAAAGCTGCGTCGGCCAAGGCTCCGGTTTCTCGCGCGCCCAGCCCTGAAGCCGATGCGCCCCGCGAAGAACGGGTGCGCATGACCCGGCTGCGTCAAACCATTGCCTCCCGGCTCAAGGATGCACAAAACACAGCGGCCATGCTGACCACCTTTAATGAAGTGGATATGGGCCCGGTGATGGATTTGCGTAAAAACTACAAAGAGCTGTTTGAAAAGAAGCACGGGGTGAAACTTGGATTTATGGGTTTCTTCTGCAAGGCGGTCACCCATGCGCTCAAGGATATCCCCTCGGTCAATGCCGAAATTGACGGCACGGACATAATCTACAAGAACTACGCCCATCTGGGGGTTGCTGTTGGTACGGACAAAGGTCTGGTGGTGCCGGTGGTGCGTGATGCAGACCAGATGTCCATTGCCGAAATCGAGCAGGAAATTGGTCGCCTTGGGCGGGCTGCGCGGGATGGAAAACTTTCCATGGCGGACATGCAGGGGGGGAGCTTTACCCTTTCAAATGGCGGGGTTTACGGCTCGCTGATGTCAACGCCGATTTTGAATGCGCCGCAAAGCGGGATTTTGGGCATGCACAAAATCCAGCAACGGCCCATGGCGGTGAACGGTGAAGTGGTTATTCGCCCGATGATGTATCTGGCGCTTTCCTATGATCACCGGATTGTTGATGGCAAGGAAGCGGTGACGTTTCTTGTGCGGGTAAAAGAAAGTCTTGAGGATCCGCAGCGTCTGGTACTGGACCTTTGAGTGTGCCGGGGGCGGAGTTTTTTCTGACTGCCCTGATCGTGGTGCTTATTCCGGGGACCGGGGTGGTTTATACCATTGCCACCGGTCTGGCGCGGGGACGTTTGGCCAGTATCTGGGCGGCTTTTGGCTGCACCCTTGGCATCGTGCCCCATATTCTGGCTTCTGTTTTGGGGCTGGCAGCGATTTTGCATACCAGTGCCGTTTTGTTTCAGGGGTTAAAATATACCGGGGCGGCCTATCTGATTTATCTGGCTGTGCAGACATTGCGGGAACGGGGACCCATCAGTTTTAGCGGTGAAAATAAAACACGCACCGGTTTTGATGTGGTGCGCACCGGTTTTTTGATCAATATTCTTAACCCGAAACTGTCGATTTTTTTCCTCGCGTTTTTGCCCCAATTTGTTTCTCCTGGCTCTCAAACCGCTTTGTTTGAAATGCTTGTTTTGGGGGGCCTGTTTATGGGCATGACTTTTGCGGTGTTCCTTGTAT
>WFOP01000346.1 GCA_015487985.1 Hyphomicrobiales bacterium | reverse complement strand
TTTGCCCCTCTTCGCACGCTTGTCAGCCGCGTGACCATAATAGGTACGGGTTGGTGAAAATTCACCGAATTTATGGCCGATCATATCTTCGGAAACTAAAACCGGGATATGTTTCTTGCCGTTATAAACGCCAAAGGTCAGGCCAACAAACTGTGGCAGGATCGTTGAGCGACGGCTCCAGGTTTTAATAACCTCGTGGCGCCCGCCTTCGCGGACTTTATCGGCTTTTTTAATAAGATACCCGTCAACAAACGGGCCTTTCCATACGGAACGAGACATCTTCTAACGGCCCTTCCTGGCGTGACGCGAACGAACAATGAATTTGTCCGTCGACTTGTTGGAACGAGTTTTCTTGCCCTTGGTTGGCACACCCCAGGGGGTAACCGGATGACGGCCCCCGGAAGTACGGCCCTCACCACCACCATGGGGGTGATCAACGGGGTTCATGGCAACACCACGAACACTTGGACGTCTGCCAAGCCAGCGCGAACGCCCCGCTTTACCAAGATTGGTATTTGAATGGTCCGGGTTTGAAACCGCACCCACGGTTGCCATACAGGAACCATGAACGATACGCTGTTCACCCGAGTTAAGGCGCAAAATCGCCCACCCGTGATCCCGGCCAACATATTGAGCATAAGCCCCGGCGGAACGGGCAACCTGCCCCCCTTTTTTTGGCTTCATTTCAATATTGTGAACAATGGTTCCAACCGGCATTTTTTCCAGTGGCATCGCATTGCCCGGCTTCACATCCACCGCTTCCATGGAGGAAACAACCTTGTCACCGGCAGCCAGACGCTGTGGCGCAATGATATAGGCCTGTTCACCATCAGAATAGGTGATCAAAGCAATAAATGCTGTCCGGTTGGGATCATATTCCAAACGCTCAACGGTTGCCACAATATCAAAACGCGTACGTTTGAAATCAATGACCCGATAGGTGCGCTTGTGTCCACCGCCCCGGCGACGCATGGTAATACGCCCACGATTATTGCGACCACCCTTGGAAGTATTGGCTTCGGTCAGTTTTTTGACCGGACCACCCTTCCAGAGTTCGCTTCGGTCGATGCCAATAAGGGCACGGCGACCGGCAGAGGTTGGTTTGTAAGACTTTAATGCCATTTTCTTTTCCTAACCCGCTCCCCTACAGTCCCGACGCAATGTCGATGACCTGGCCTTCAGCCAAAGTGACAATGGCTTTTTTGACATCCTTGCGGCGCCCGTTGATACCACGAAACTTTTTGGTTTTACCCTTGCGGATATTAACGTTCACAGCCTTCACCTTGACCGAAAACAATGCTTCGATCGCAGCTTTGATCTGCGGTTTGGTTGAATCAATCGCCACATCAAACACCACCTGATTATGCTCAGATGCCATGGTTGACTTTTCTGTAACCACAGGGGCGACAATCACATCATAATGCTTTGTTTTACTCATGCTAGGCGAGCCTCCAGAGCTTCAATCGCGTCTTTGGTCAACACCAGTTTCGCACGCCGCAAAATATCATAAACATTGATCCCCTGCACCGGCAGAACATCAATCAGCGGAATATTTCGGGCGGCCAGCGAAAAATTATTGTCCAGCTCAGTGCCGCCAATAATCAGGGCATTGCTCAAATCCATTTTCGAAAAACTGGCACGCAAAGCAGCAGTCTTTGGATCCTTGGCAACCGCCTTGTCCAGAACGATCAGATCGCCCGATTTTGCCTTTGCACTCAAGGCATGCTTGAGAGCAAGTGCCCGCACCTTTTTAGGCATCGCAACCGCATGGGAGCGCGGTGTGGGACCAAACGCGCGACCACCGCCACGAAAAATATTCACTTTGCGTGTGGAGTGACGTGCCCCGCCAGACCCTTTTTGAGCAACGAATTTCTTCATTGAACCCTTGATGTCTGCGCGGTTTTTAACGGCGTGCGTGCCGGCCTGACGTTTGAGCAGCTGATAGCGAACCATGCGCTGCAAAATATCTGCCCGTGGCTCAAGACCAAAAACATCATCCGCAACTTCGATCTTGCCTGCAGCTTTGCCGTCAAGTTTTGTGACTTTGAGTTCCATTATTCATCGCCCCCTTCAGCCGCAACTTCTTTGGCTGGAGCCGCATCCGCTTTGCCAGCGTTTGCATTGTCAGCAACTTTGAATGACCCCGGGAAAGAGGCGCCCTTTGGGCTGTCATGTTTCACTGCGTCACGAATAAACACCCAGCCCCCCTTTGACCCCGGGACAGAACCCTTGATCATGATAAGACCGCGCTCGATATCGGTGCGCACAACAGTCAAATTCTGTGTGGTTACACGCTCCGCACCCATGTGTCCGGCCATCTTCTTGCCTTTGAACACTTTACCGGGATCCTGCGAATTACCGGTGGAGCCGTGGGAACGGTGAGAAATGGACACACCATGGGAAGCCCGAAGACCACCAAAATTGTGTCGCTTCATCGCCCCGGCAAAACCCTTGCCGATCGAAGTGCCGGTGACATCAACCAGTTGACCATCAAGAAAATGATCCGCCAGCATTGAAGCACCAACTTCAATCAGGTTTTCCGCGCTTACGCGAAACTCGGCAACACATCGCTTGGGCTCTACTTTGGCAGCTGCAAACTGTCCCCGGCGAGCCTTGCTCACATTTTTAACTTTGGCAGCACCGGCACCCAATTGCAGGGCGGTGTAGCCGTCTTTATCTTCCGTCCGCTGTCCTACCACCTGGCAGTTTTGCAGACCCAACACCGTCACGGGTACGTTCGTACCGTCGTCGGCGAAAATTCGGGTCATGCCCAGCTTCTGTGCGATCAATCCAGAACGCATTGGTTCAACCTCTTCCTTACAGCTCAAACTAGAGCTTGATCTCGACATCAACGCCAGCGGCGAGGTCGAGCTTCATGAGTGCATCAACGGTTTGCGGTGTTGGCTCAACAATATCCAACAAACGCTTGTGAGTACGGATTTCAAACTGTTCCCGACTCTTTTTGTCCACATGGGGTGACCGGTTGACAGTGAATTTCTCAATTCGTGTTGGCAAAGGGATAGGCCCCCGCACCTGGGCACCGGTACGCTTCGCCGTAGAGACGATTTCGCGTGTCGATACATCAAGAACACGGTGGTCAAAGGCCTTGAGCCGTATACGAATATTTTGACTTTTCATTTCGTTTTTCCAAACAATTGGCAACGTAGCAGTTGGTGTTGGCGCGGCATTTCACAATCCCGCGCCGATATTTGGCCCTAACTACTCGATGATTTTAGAAACAACACCAGAACCAACAGTCCGGCCACCTTCACGGATAGCAAAGCGCAGCTTTTCTTCCATGGCGATCGGCACGATCAGTTCAACGTTAACTTCAACACGATCCCCAGGCATCACCATTTCGGTGCCCTCAGGCAAAGTCACAACACCGGTCACGTCAGTTGTACGGAAGTAGAACTGGGGACGATAATTGGTGAAGAATGGTGTATGACGACCACCTTCGTCTTTGCTCAGAATATAGGCTTCACCGATAAACTTGGTATGGGGTGTAACGGAACCAGGCTTGCAAAGAACCTGACCACGCTCAACTTCAGTACGATCAATACCACGGATAAGCGCACCGATATTGTCCCCTGCTTCACCGCTATCAAGCAGCTTGCGGAACATCTCAACGCCGGTAACCGTGGTCTTGGTGGTATCTTTAATGCCAACGATTTCAACTTCGTCACCAACATTCACAATGCCACGCTCAACACGGCCGGTAACAACCGTACCGCGACCTGAAATCGAGAACACGTCTTCGATTGGCATCAGGAATGGCTGATCCTTGGGACGTGAAGGCGTTGGAATATATTCATCAACAGCCGCCATCAGTTTAAGAATGGATTCTTTGCCGATTTCATCATCACGGCCCTCAAGCGCGGCCAGCGCTGAACCCATGACAACTGGAATGTCATCGCCGGGAAAATCATAGGAAGAAAGCAGTTCGCGAATTTCCATTTCCACCAGTTCAAGCAACTCTTCGTCGTCAACCTGATCAACTTTGTTCATGTAAACAACTAGGGAAGGCACACCAACCTGACGGGCCAGCAGAATGTGCTCACGTGTCTGAGGCATTGGGCCATCAGCTGCGGAAACCACAAGGATAGCACCATCCATCTGGGCCGCACCGGTAATCATGTTTTTCACATAGTCGGCGTGTCCCGGACAATCAACGTGTGCATAGTGACGATTCTCAGTTTCATACTCAACATGGGATGTTGAAATGGTAATGCCGCGAGCTTTTTCCTCTGGGGCTTTATCAATTTCATCAAACGCCTGAACTTCAGCACCACCGCTTTCCGCCAAAACCTTGGTGATAGCAGCTGTCAGTGTTGTTTTGCCGTGGTCAACGTGGCCTACAGTGCCGATGTTAACGTGGGGCTTTGTGCGATCAAATTTAACCTTAGCCATTTTCTTTTCTCCGTAAGTGCGTCAGCCCGCGAGCCAACTCAAATTAGTTAGTGTTCGTCTTAGCGATACTTCGCCATGATTTCTTCAGCAGTTGCGTTAGGCACCTGCTCATAATGGTCAAACTGCATAGAATACTGGGCACGCCCCTGACTCATGGAACGCAGATTGTTTACATAGCCAAACATGTTGGCCAAGGGCACAAATGCTTCAATCATTGTCGCAACACCGCGCGCTTCGGTTCCCTGAATTTGCCCGCGACGGGAATTCAGATCGCCAATCACATCACCCATGTAGTCTTCAGGTGTAACCACTTCAACCTTCATGATAGGCTCAAGCAGTTTTGGCCCCGCTTCACGCAGCGCCTCACGAAACGCGGCCCGTCCGGCAATTTCAAAGGCCAGTACGGAGGAATCCACATCGTGATAAGCCCCGTCCGTCAAAATCACCTTCACATCAACAACAGGGAAGCCAATCAACACACCCGCATCCATGACGGAATTAACGCCCTTTTGAACGCCCGGAATGTATTCTTTTGGAATATTACCGCCAACAATCGTGTTGGAGAAATCAAAGCCCTCGCCCGTAACGTTCGGCTCCACGGTCATTTTAACCCGCGCAAACTGACCCGAACCACCCGACTGCTTCTTGTGGGTATAATCCACCTTGGTCGACTTGGTGATGGTTTCACGATAGGCCACCTGAGGCTGGCCGATATTGGCTTCAACACCGAATTCGCGCTTCATGCGATCAATCAGAATATCCAGATGAAGCTCGCCCATGCCTGAAATAATGGTCTGTCCGCTTTCCTCATCCGTTGCCACCCGGAAACTGGGATCCTCGGCCGCAAGGCGGTTCAGAGCAATACCCATTTTTTCCTGGTCAGCCTTGGTTTTCGGCTCGACAGCAATAGAAATCACCGGATCAGGGAACTCCATACGCTCAAGAATAACCTTGGAATTGGCCGCGCAGAGCGTGTCCCCGGTGGTTGTATCCTTCAACCCCACGATCGCAACGATATCCCCAGCATAGGCCTCAGTGATCTGTTCGCGAGAATTTGAGTGCATCTGGAACATCCGGCCAACGCGTTCGCGTTTGCCCTTGACGGAGTTTTCCAGCATGCCTCCAGCCTCAAGCGTACCCGAATAAATACGGCAGAACGTCAAGGACCCCATGTGCGGATCGTTGGCAATCTTAAATGCCAACATGCTCAAAGGCGCATCATCACTGGCTTCACGCGTGATCGGCTCTTCGGTATTGGCGTCAATACCGGTCACAGCAGGAA
>WFOP01000345.1 GCA_015487985.1 Hyphomicrobiales bacterium | reverse complement strand
TCGGCATTTCCCCGACGTTCAAGTTGGTTCAGGCGCTGATCATTGGCATCCTTGAAATCTTCAAACGTATGCATGAACTGGTCAAACATGGTGGTGAGATCGGTGGAACTTGCCCCCGCAACAGCCTTTATTTCAAGGTTTTGCGTCGGCAGGTCTAATTCTTCATATTGAGACATGAATTTCCTCTATTGGTTTGAAAGTAGTGAGATAGCCGCCGCAATGCTGTTTTGGGGCGAACGGTACTGTCGAACTGGATTGTCCGATTGATTTGAGACCGGAAAAATCCGGGCTCTCTCCATCATCGGGAATGTGACGATGGAAATTTCCCAAAGGTCGATTTGGTGCAGGTGGCGATGGCCGGATGTGCGATTGTGCACGGCTTTGAGCGTACGAAACCCAATGGACAGACCATCAATCGCCCCCCCTGAAACAAGGGCTATCAATGATTTTGCACGTTCAACCTGAGGGAAAAGCAAGCCCTCAACCTTCAGCCCAATACTATCCTCAACAACATTGAGGATTTTGCCCACCGGTTCTTTTGGGTCATGCTGAAACAATAGTTGCACCTTGGTGCGCCCCGGTTTCTCCAGCGAGCGTTTGAACGCACCGGGCATCACCACGTCCCCGCCTTTATCCGGCACGCCAAATATTGATGCATAACCGCTAAAATACCCGTTAGTGTGCGACACTCCTTGCATCCCAACACTCATGAGTTCACCACAGCCGATGCTGAACCGGTTGTATGCAGACAGGTTTTGCCGGACGCAGGCTTGCTTCTTCTCTTGGCAGCCCGAGGGTGCTTTGAAGCGGGCATTGTCTTTTTCAAGGCCCCCGCCAGGTGCCATGTCAGTTCCTTAAAAACTTCATCGGCCTCCACATGATTTACCACGTCGTTTCGCGCCAATAATTTCATTGCTTATTTCCTTCCCTGAAACAGCCGGTTGAGACTGGCAATCTCGCGCACAAAGGCGTTAAAGCGCTGATTGGCCACGGCCAGTTCACGCAGACTCCACACCAGCAAAGCGCTGGCGCCGCTTGCCCACAAAAAAAGCGCCAGATGCGCCAGGTCTCCGCGCTCCACCACGGTTTTGGTCAATTCATCCATGGGATTTTTCCTCATCTGCCGGTGTTTTTCCCAAGCCCAACATTTGGCGTTTTTCCTCATCGCTCAAAAAGTCAGCGTCGCCCACCCGCTGCCAAAGCGCATTGCGGTCTTCCCCCAGTGCTTCCACATCATTCAGATCAGGCACAATTTCAAATTGCTCCTCAAAGGCCGGTTCCAGCCAGCGACTTAGAGAACCCGCAACCCGCCGAACCAGGGGCACCACCCCCTGCCGCCAGAACACGCGGTTGGCTTCAGCATAATTGGCGTAAGTATTGTCCCCCGGTATGCCAAGCAGCATCGGGGGAACCCCAAAGGCCAGCGCAATTTCCCTTGCGGCAAGATTTTTAGCGTCGATAAAATCCATGTCGCGCGGGTTAAGGGCCATGGATTTCCAATCCAGTCCCCCCTCCAGCACCATTGGCCGTCCGGCATTCATCGCCCCCTGAAAGCTGGCTTCCAACTCATTCTTAAGTCGTTCAAACTGGGCTTTGGTCAGATTTCCCGAACCACCTGAATAGACCAGCGCACCGGAGGGGCGCGCGCCATTATCCAGCAATGCCTTGTTCCATTTCGCCGCTGCATTGTGGGTATCGAGCGAAAACCGGGCCGCCTGCAAAGGCGCCAACCCATAATGATCATCAAGGGGATGAAACAACTTCAGGTGTAAAATCTTGGGAACCGGCAATGTTTTTTGTGACAGGCGAACCGTTTTTCCCCCGGCGGTATAATCATAGGCCACCAGCCAGCCGTCTTTTCCTGAAACCACGTTCATGCGGTCCGGGCGCAGGGTATAAAGCCCCTTTACCTCCCCCTCCACAATAACGGCCTCAAGATAGGCATTGCCCGCTGTATGCAGGTTTGAAAAAACAGTTTCCAGCATATCCACACCGCTCTGGCGCGGGTTTGGCCTTGCCAACAGATCAAGAACCGGATGCCGGTTCAGGGTCTTGCCGTTTTCGCGCACCACCAGCGGAATGCGCATCGAGGCTTCGGCCAGCATGCGCACACAACGATAAACCACCGGATTGCGCGCATATCCCTGGTTGGTCAAAGACGCGATATCCTGCTCGCTCCAATTGGCCTCAGCCCCGCCAATCATGGCAAACAGGGATTGTTGCGATATGGACTTTTTTTCGTCAGGCAAAGCTGCGCCGGTGCCCATCAGGCGATTCCAGAATGAGGCCATGTTTATTCCTTCATGTTAATAATTTCAGGGTCCCGCCCTAAAGCATGTTGCGTTCAATCGTATTCACTCAACATGCTTTGTTTTTGTTTTCACATGCCTCCCAAAACCGGTACCACCCACGGGTCAAGCCCGAGGGCATGCTTTTGGGAGACATGCTCTATCTTTTGTCTTCGCATGTCTTTTGTCCCAAAACCGGTACCCACTTTTGGGAGACATGCTTTAAAGCCCGCGCACGCGCGGCGTTTGCTCATCAAGCAGCAATGTTGTCAGCGCCCAAACCAATGCATCAACCCGATCCGGGGAGTGCCCACCGGCCAACCCGTTGGGGCCAAACGCACACATTTCATCTTCCAGTTCATCAAGCCCGCTGCGGTGTTCAATCAACGAACGCTCATAAAGCGCTGCGACCGGCTCGGCCCGTATCCATTTTGACCTTGTGGCTCTAACTGCAATAACCGGCACTTGGGGGTCCACCTGGGCAATCAGATTTGCCACCAGATCTCCCCCCTGATTGACTTCTGCAACCACTGCATCAGCCTCGTATTTGTGATAGGCGCCCACCACCGCGCGCACCCAATGCATTGGCGGGGCCGGCTTCAACGTATAATCCGCCAGAACAATCGCACCGCGTTCCGTTTTTGCCGCAACGATAATCCCGCAAGCATCAGAATTGGCATGTGAACTCACCGCCGGATCAACACTTACCAACACCCGTTGTAACGCAATTTTTTCGTCCGTTCGGATAGATTGCAATGCGACGCGCGTCCACAAGGAGCCGGGCAGGTCTTCGATCAACTCACCATCCAGCTCCTGGCGCCCAAGAAAAGTGCCCTCATATCGGCCAACGATTTCACTCAAAAAACTTTTTGCCAGATTGGCTTTATTGTCCCGCGTCGCCATCCTTGTGGTGACAGTTCTCTGATCGCCAACTATCCGCTTTAGCAGGCGCGTGGGTTTTGGTGTTGTTGTTACCATCTGGCGCGGCTGCTTACCCAGGCGCAACCCAAACTGGAGCATGTCCCATGCGGCCTCTCCATTGGGCCATTTTGCCACCTCGTCACACCAGGCCGCACCGAACTGGGGCCCACGAAACCGATCCGGCTCGCTCGCCGACATCAATTGCGCGATAACCCCGTTGGGCCATTTCAAAACATTGCGCGAGCGATCAAACAGGGGTCGCTGTTCGGGCGGGCCAACATTTAACAAACCCGCTGGCCCCTCCACCATTACGGCGCGCGCTTCGGCCATGGTTTCGCCCACCAGCGCAATCGAATTGACCCGTTCAAATGCGCCTTTTTTGTTGGCCAGATGCCGCACCCATTCGGCACCGGCGCGGGTTTTTCCAGATCCTCGTCCGCCCATCAACAACCATGTGGTCCAATTTCCCTGAGGGGGTAATTGTTCAGCGCGCGCCCAAAAGCCCCATTCATGTTCAAGGGCAAGAATTTCCGCATCGGAAAAACCCGCCAGCAGATTAGAAATCAGTCTGCCTCAAGATGGGAAATTCTTTGAGCGATCTTGTTGCGCAAAGCGAGCATATCACGGCTGGATTTTGGCGGTTTCCCATCCTTTTTTATCGTTGCGGCTTTTTGTTTGGTATCCAGTTCCACCAGCTTTTCAAGGGAACGCACCAGTTGCCCGAGCAG
>WFOP01000344.1 GCA_015487985.1 Hyphomicrobiales bacterium | reverse complement strand
TTCTTTATGCAACGGTTCGGGCCTGGGAAAATCCCAAATGGGCCGCACTTGCGGGAATTGCCGCCGCCACTTCACTCGCGATCGGGACCGAAGCGCTGCCCCAGATTATTACGGCTGTGGCCGCCTTTGGCTTGTTTTACGTGCTGGCCCCTGAAAAGAGCAAAACTCTGCGCTGGTTCGGGCTTGCTTTCGGAATTGGCACATTGGTGCATATGTTTATCTATTTGCCCCCGCAAAACTGGAATGCCGCCTGCGATGCGCTTTCCCTTGTTTATGTGGGGGCTGGCGTTGGCGTGGGGGCGGTGTTTGTGGTGCTTTCCCTCATCGTGCCGGCCCGTTGGCAAACTCGCCTGATACTTGGCGGTGTGCTTGGTTTTTCCGTGGTTGGTGTGCTGTTGCTGGTTTTCCCCCAATGCCTGAGTGGGCCCTACGGGGCAATGGAGCCGTGGCTGGTTGAAAACTGGCTTTCCAAAATTATCGAGGCAAAACCCGTCTGGCATTCAATGGCCGCCCTGCCCAGCTATACGATTGGGATTGTGGTTCCCCCGATTGCAGCGCTGTTGGTCCTGAGCATTTTTATTCTTCGCCATGAAAAATCCCAGCGCCCCCAATGGCTGATTTTAGGATTGTTTCTGGTGGTGGGCATTTTGGTTGTGCTGGCACAGGTGCGCGGGGCGCGTCTGGTTGCCGGAATGGTTGCCCCCGTTGGTGCGTGGGCTATTTTGGCGGTCCGGCAGCGCTATCTTTCCCGTCAGTCCGTGATGAATGCCATCGGCCTGCTGGGGACATGGCTGGCTTTTGCCGGTCTGGCCATTGCTGTATTGGCCGGATATATTTTGCCACGGGGGCAGGACGAAGCCCCCCCGCCAATATCGGGAAATTCCAGCGCGCAGGCCATGTTGACAAGGTCGGCTTGCCTGCAACCCGATGTTTTTGAAGATTTGGCCTCATTGCCCCCCGAAAACATCATGGCACCGGTTGATCTGGGTGCGCATTTGCTTTTGTTTACCCCCCATTCGGTGGTGGGGGCGCCTTACCACCGCAATCAACAGGGGCTGATTGATACATTCAGATTTTTTAACGCGGAGTTGAGTGAAGCCAGAACCATTGTTGAGAAAAGGGACATTTCTCTGATTGTCACCTGCCCTTATCTGCCTGAAATGAACGGTTTTGCCGATGCGGATGAGAGTTCTTTCATTCGCACGCTCAACAGAGGTGAATTGCCCGACTGGCTGGAAGATTTTACGCTACCCGGTTCCATTCTTAATGTTTACGGGGTGAAAAATTAGACCCTTTTGAACTGTTCGCCATCAAGCCCCAGTTCCTGTTTTTTTGCCTTGGTGAGTTTTGCCGCAATCAAACGATGCGCTTCAACGATATAAGCCCCGATATCGTGCGCGCTGAGTTCTGATTGGGGTGAAACATCCACCCATTTGGCCCGTGCCAGATATTTGGCTTTGGTGACCCCCTCAAGATTGGTCAGCATGTCAAAACTAAGATCGGAGCATTTGAAGCTCACATGCCACACATCATCTTCGTTCCAGATGGAAAACAGGGCAAAAATCTTCCCCCCCACTTTCCCCACCGAAGCGTTCCCCCATTGATGAACAAGTGTCACAGCCGGCAGCTTGAGGATAAAGGCTTCAAATTCATCGCGATCAAAAAAGTTGATCCCGGAATAATCTAACTGTTTGGAATTGGACATGTGACCCCGGTTCCCCCTATGCCGCAATATCCATCAGGGTTCTTCGCCAGATATTGCTGATGGTAGGTTTCAGCATAATAAAATTCTCCGGCAGGTGCAATTTCAGTGGTGATGGCGCTTTTGCCGGCCATTGCCAATTGTTCGGCATAAAGGCGCGCACTTGTTATCACCGGCTTTTCCTGTTCTTTGCTGGTGGTATATATCGCTGAACGATACTGGGTGCCCACATCATTGCCCTGAGCCATGCCCTGAGTTGGGTCATGATTTTCCCAGAATATTTTGAGCAATTCCCCAAGGGATATAATCAGAGGATCAAATACCACCATAACGGCTTCAGTATGACCGGTTTGGCCCGAGCATACCTCTTCATAGGTGGGGTTGGGGGTAAAACCCCCCTGATAGCCCACAGCGGTGACCCGAACCCCCTCCCGTTGCCAGAACAGGCGCTCGGCCCCCCAAAAGCAGCCCATGCCAAAATATATGGTCTGCATTGTTTCTTCGAATGGTCCCTTCAGGGCATTCCCAAGAACAAAATGCCTGTCCGTTACTGCCATTGGTACCCTCCGCCCCGCCAGGGCGGTTTGGCGGGTGAGCATGGGTGCCCGATTTTTGTGCCAAAACACGGGCTTTACCCTGTGCGGCGTTTGCCAGCGCGCGCCATGCGCCAGAATATACCGCCAATGATAAAGCATACGCCGCCAACCACGAGCAAAGCCATCCAGCTGGGCCAGTTCAAAATGGTGGTAACCCCCGGGTTCCACAAAGCCGGCCATTGCAGTTTTCTTTCAACAACAACCTGCGCCAGTTGGATGGAATGGGATTGAAGAATAAAAAAGAACGGGTCGCTCTGAAACCAGACCTGCCCCAATGGCTGGCTCGCCCGGGCCGGTTCGGGCACCCACACCATAATTTCAAAAACAACCATGCTCAGGCCGACCAAGCCAAACATAATACCAAGGAGACCGGATATCAGCCTAAAAAATCCACTCATGATTGCCATAATTTTTCCCGTCCACCCGGATTGTCATATTTGTTGTCATCAACGTCGCCGGGCTTTGCTTTGGCCATGAAAAACAAGAACCAGGCCGGGCAATCCAAGCACCGCCCACCCCGGCCAACCTAAAACCGGCACAATTGCATAGCGCCATATGATCTCAAGGTAACCATTTTGACCAAAAACCTGCCCCAGCCAGATTAAACTGCTTTCGTGGACCAAAATCCATACGTCTCCCAGACCTGTGATAACCACGTTACTGGCGGCAAGGGATTTTGTGCCGTCCATAATCAGTAATATGAGTGTCATGCCCAAAAGCCAGGTTCCGATTATTCGTAAAATAAAACGCATTATTTATACCGTCAGTTCCCCCGAATTCGGGGATCAATAATCCAATGCCGGTTTTTGGCATAAATTCATGATTACATACAAGGTGGGTAATAATTTGGCCGATTTTGACATTGAAGCCGTCAGGATTGCATTTTGATTGGAAATGAATTGAAACTGTCGCTTGCACAACCGCTCAACATGGCTATAGTGCGCGCCGCTCGGGCTGGTTTTTTTACGCAGTATCTGCTGTAAAAACAGGTAGAGAAAACAGGCTCGGGAAATTGAAGGGGCAGCAGATTTTAACGGTCTGAAAAACCTTCTGACAAGGTAAAAGCGCAGGCAGCTTTTGCCATAAAATATGCGGAGAGGTGGCCGAGTGGTCGAAGGCGCACGCCTGGAAAGTGTGTAGGCGAGGAATCGTCTCCAGGGTTCGAATCCCTGTCTCTCCGCCATTTTATATATCTTGCGCCAACTCGTTTCACTCGCGGCTCTGATGGGGCGGCCGGATTGTTGGCCGGTAAGTTTTTTGGTTACTTGGCGGGGATGGCTCAAACCTGTCGCTTTCGCCCCCCACTTGTCCGCGCTTACTCTCTGGTGGTTGAAAATATCGCCCGCTCCAAAAAAACGGTTTTTTTGTACGAATATATTCCTTGGCAGCGGTTGCCGGACGTGCAATCGGACGAATGCAGATTTCTAATCGAAAAAGTACCAGATCAATGCGCACAGGCCCAAAAATCCGAATAATAAAACAGGGCCAGCAGGAATATGCCAGGGGCGGGGCCGGGTGTATGGCTCGCCTTTGATTGCGGCCTTTACCATCGTTAGAACATCGCGTGCAACGAACAGGCGCAGGTCGGGGCGGGCGGGCAAGCCTATACATTCGGCTTCACCCTGCCCGATCTGCCCGGCATAAACATCGGACAGGGGCCAGAACTGCACATCCTTGCCGTCCTCAATGCATAAGCTGTCAGGATGCAGGGTCAGCCAAACCGCGCGTTTGCCGGTTTTATCATACTGTGTTGCCGCATATCGGGAAGGTTTATCTGCGCTGGTCATGCATGCCCGTTAGCCTGGTTCGACTTTTATTGAATCAATTAAAAAATAAACGGACCTGTCAGCGCGCCAGCCTGTGCCTGAAAGCGCTCACCCCGTCTCACCATCCCGTCCCCTTTTTTGATGTGTGATATCAGTAAATTCAACATTTGATCCGTTTCATTTCAGGGTCCCACAATGGCTTAAGGTGTACTTCGCATGCCACCATCTCGCTGCCAACTTCCAACTGATAGCTTCCCGCTTCAACGAATGCTTTATCAACACCGTTTTCATTGCGGATATATCCGTATCCGATCGGCTTGAAACGTTCTCTATCCTTCGTTTTTCTGTTTTGGAGTGAGTGCATATTTTGGGGTGGTTCCCAACCGGACGAATGGCAACGGGTCCGGTCTCTGCTGTATGGGGGGGATTACCGAGGTGATCCTGAAAGAATGGACACCCGGGCCAGGAGGCATCAGATGCTGTTTGCCATTCAAGCTATTTTGTCACGGTAGGCTTTCGGGCTTTGACCGGTCCAGCGCTTGAAGGCCCGCACGAAAGAGGATGCTTCGGAAAAACCCAGCAGATAGGCGGTCTCGTTGACCGACACCTTGCTCGCAGTGAGATAATCGCGCGCCATGCGGCTGCGCAATTCGTCATGTACCTGGGCAAAGGTTAGCCCTTCTTCTTGCAGGCGCCGGTAAAGGGTTTGCCGGCTCATACCCATATCACGGGAAATTTTGTCCATGGATATGGTGCCGGTGTGTAATGCCGGCAGGATTTGCGCCTCCACCTTGGCGCGGATGGTGTCTGAGGTTTCCAACTCGGCAAGTAACGCATCAGCGTGGTCAGTAAAAATGGCAAAAATATACTCATTTCCCGGGTCAAAATCGGTGTCGAGCCAGAAGCGATCAATGCGCAGGGCGTTGCGGGTGCCGTTAAATCGCACCGGAACTTTCAGCAATTCCGCATAGGCACTCATATATGGCGGGGGCGGGTAGGTGACCTCCATTTCGATGCCAAACACCTTGTCGGGGAAGGAGCGGCGAAACTCGCTGATAAAGCGTGAAAACGACGCTTCAATTGCCATCGGGGTTTGATATGGCTGGGGCAGATGGTCCACGATCCAGACCTTGTCATCTTCGACAGCAACCTCAAAACGATCAGCGCCCTGCATTATATCCACATCGGCCATCAGGCGGGCATAGCGGTTAAGCTGTTGCATGGAATGCACCATTGAGTTGGAGCTATGAACGATCTGCCCGACGATGGACATGGATTCCAGTTTGGATTCCATCGTGTGGCGCATCACCAGTGCGCCGTCACCTGTTGCGGCGATGGCCGCGCCAATCAGAGCATGATAGGCGCTTACCAATATCCTGCCATCCTGTTTGGCAAGGGCGTCGTGCGTAAGCCCGGAAACGTCAAGGAGCTGGCCGCGATCTGCCCCTTTTTCAACCGCATAGTCCAGTAAAGCCGCTGCAAATCCAGCCGCCATTGGCTGCGGCCTGACTTATGTAGCGGGCTTTGCCCTATTGACAACTTTGTTGGCGCCCCTGGGCTATGGCAGCGCTGACAAGGACTATGGCGCGATGGTGAGTTTTGCCGCCGAGAATCATGCGCTGATGATGGTCTGGAACATGACTATCTATGTCGCCAATGCGATTCTACTCGCTTTTCTGGCGGTCGCTCTGTGGCAGCGGCTCAAACCCGCCGCACCGGGGCTGGCGCAACTTTCTCTGATCTTTGGTGCGCTATGGGCCACGCTTGTATTGGGTGCAGGCATGATGGCCAATGTCGGGATGGCCGAGGTTCTGCGGGTGAATGCCGCTGACCCGGTACGGGCGGCTGAGTTGTTCCAGATTTTCCACACGGTTGAATTGGGTCTTGGCGGGGGCAACGAGATTGCCGGCGGAATCTGGGTGCTGGTTCTGGCCATTGCCGGTCTGGCGACTGCGCGTTTGCCAAAGGGTTTGTCCTGGCTGGGGCTTGTTATTGGTATCAGCGGGTTAGCCACGTCGGTGCCTGCGCTGAGCGAGGTTCTGGGACCGGTCTTTGGCCTGGGCTTCATTGTGTGGTTCTTCTGGGTTGGCATTGCGCTTTTACGCACCGGTCAGGAGGGTTGAATTATGCGCTGGTTTTCTACTCCTCACCGGGGCGTTCGCGATCTGACGATTGCAATTGTCATAAGCGGTATCTTTACCCTGTGGCTTGGCGGCAGGCTTGAGCAAAGCCCCGACCTGGCAGGCCTTAACCTGCTAGGTTGGCTGGTGGAGCCTGCAATATTTGTTGCCATCTATCTGACGCTCGGGGGGATCTGGCCCCGCGCCGGGATGATCCCGCGTTTTCGCGGGAACGGCGGCTGGTTTCTGCTGGCCGCGACCCTGTCGGCAACCCTTGCCGGGATCCTTTTGCTGATCAATCAGGTGACGGGTCTGGTGGAGCTTAGCCCGGCTGCCATGAAAGCAGGCGCCATGGTCGGGCTGACAAGCATTGGCGTTTTTGCGGTTAAGAACGTTGTTGAGGAGTTCATCTTCCGGGGCTTCCTGACCGGCAGTTTTGCCGAAACCCGGCTGGCGGGGCTGCCAGGCCATGTGCTGACCGGTCTGATCTGGGCCGTATGGCATCTGGTTTATTGGTACACGCTTTTACCTGAGGGAAAAATTGCCGAAGTGAGCGGGTTATCGACCCATGCTCTTGTGCTGATCGGGTTTATTGCCTTGCCCTTGCAGTCAATCCTGCTGGGTGAATTGCGCCTGATCACCGGTTCGATCTGGCCAGGCTGGCTTTTGCATACGCTCAACAATGCCTTTATGGCGGGGCTGGTCGCCGCAAATGCGGTGCCCCGCGGTAACTTCACAGCTATGGTGTTTACGCCAGTGGATATCGGGCTGGTGTATACTGGTTCAATGGCCATCATCGGACTGTTTATGTGGCGCGCACGTCTGCGTGGTGCAGCTTGATTACCAAATTGCATTGGCCCATTCCTCCGGTTTCTAGGTCAACAAAAAACTTCCGGTTTTTTTATGTTCTTTCGGGGTTTCTGCCCCGGAAGCGCACTGTTATGTTGACAGTCCGGGCAAATTTCCTTCTGATATTATGCACCCCGTTTTCCAACATGATGCAAGGCGGTTTAACGCCACCCGGGCGCAAATATGGCCATATAAAACTGGAGCTGAATAAATGAAAATTTTGGTGCCAATTAAACGGGTGATTGATTTTAACGTCAATATTCGCGTGAAGGATGATGGCAGCGGCGTTGAGACAGATAATGTCAAAATGTCCATGAACCCCTTTGATGAGATCGCTGTCGAGGAGGCGCTAAAACTGCGCGAAGCGGGCGTTGCCAGTGAGGTTGTGGTGGTCCTGATCGGTGTTGAAAAAGCTCAGGATGTACTAAGAACAGGGCTGGCAATGGGGGCAGACCGGGCAATTCTGGTGCAAGCAGAAAATGACGTTGAACCCCTCAATGTTGCAAAAATTCTCAAGGCGGTGGTTGCACAGGAGGAACCCCGTTTGGTGCTTTTGGGGAAACAGGCCATCGACAACGATGCCAATCAGGTGGCGCAAATGCTCAGCGTGCTTTTGGGTTGGGCGCAGGCAACCTTTG
>WFOP01000343.1 GCA_015487985.1 Hyphomicrobiales bacterium | reverse complement strand
GCAATGCCCCGGATAAAGAAGATTTGCTGAGACAAAAATTTACGGATGCGCTGGCGGGACCGGCGGACATTATCATTTCAACCGGGGGTGCCAGTGTCGGGGATCATGATCTGGTTTTACCGGTGTTAAAATCGCTTGGCGTTGATATAGATTTCTGGAAAATCGCCATGCGCCCCGGCAAGCCGCTCATGTTTGGCAAAAAAGGCAACAAGCTTTTCTTCGCCCTGCCCGGCAATCCGGTTTCCTCCTACGTTACGGCGATTACCGTTGTCATTCCTGCCGTGCGTGCCGTGTGCGGTTATGCCGAGCCGGTGCCCCCAAAACTGCATCTGCCACTTGGTGCGCCATTGCCGGCCAACAGCTTTCGCCGCCATTTCATGCGCGGGTCCATCGAATCTGAAAACGGACAAACCCGTGTCCGGCCCATTTTGCAGATGGATAGTTCGCATATGTCTTCATTAAGCACTGCCAACGCCTTAATTGTTGTGGGGGAAAATGCCGAAGAAAAATCAGTGGGAGATATCGTTCCCGTCATGCCGATCTTTCCGTTCATTTAAGTTTGGTGTCCTTTAGCCCTGTTTTGCATAAGAACCCCGATTCCGGGGCGTAATTGCGATCCCGTTATATGTTTGTTCACGATTTGGTTGCAGAACATAGAAAGAACATGTAGTATTGTTCAAGCTTTGTTCCGATTCGACTTTGGAACTGACGTTAAAACAAAAAAAGACGGGCCGGCTTGCCGGTGCTGAATGTCTTTTTCGGGAGTCTGAAATGTTAACTCGTAAGCAGCATGAATTGTTGATGTTTGTCCATGAACGCATGAAAGAAAGCGGGATCCCCCCTTCCTTTGATGAGATGAAGGATGCTTTGGACTTAAAGTCCAAGTCCGGGATTCACCGGCTGATTACCGCATTGGAAGAGCGGGGGTTTATTCGGCGGTTGCCCAACCGTGCCCGCGCATTGGAGGTTGTTAAACTTCCCGATTCCATGAACCCCTCACTTGGGGGACGCAAGGCCAGGTTTGAGCCCAGTGTTATTGAGGGGGATCTGGGACGCGTTGCCCAACCCAGGCAGGACACGGGCTTAATCGGCAAAGAACAGACCGTGAGCGTGCCCGTAATGGGCAGAATTGCTGCGGGAACACCGATTGAAGCGATACAAACCCATTCCCATACACTCACCCTGCCCCCCGAAATGATTGGCCCGGGGGAACATTTTGCTCTTGAGGTGCGGGGAGATTCCATGATTGATGCGGGGATTTTTGACGGGGATACCGTGCTTATTCACAAGCAGAACACCGCCAGCAATGGCGAGATTGTTGTTGCACTGGTGGATGATGAAGAAGCAACCCTTAAACGTTTGCGCCGAAAAGGAAACTCCATCGCGCTGGAAGCTGCAAACCCTGCCTACGAAACCCGTATTTTCGGACCGGAACGGGTTGCTGTTCAGGGCAGGCTTGTCGGGCTTTTGCGCAAATATTAGCGCACTTGGAGGGGGCGGCTCTGGTTTTAGGGGGCTGAATTGATCCGGTAACATTTTATCGGCAACATCTTTGTCCGGGGACACCTTTGGATAAGCGGGCTGAGTTGGGTAACAGGCGTATCATAGTGATGGGCGTATAAATATTTGCCCTGCCTTGTTGTTTATCCTGTCGTTTATCCTGATGCCTGTCCAGTATGCAGTTGTC
This sequence comes from Hyphomicrobiales bacterium, assembly GCA_015487985.1. Classification (GTDB taxonomy): domain Bacteria; phylum Pseudomonadota; class Alphaproteobacteria; order Rhizobiales; family Devosiaceae; genus DROE01. Next base: position 4,840 of record WFOP01000343.1, on the reverse strand, counting down.
TTATTGGCATGAATGTTCTGGTTTGAGTGGCTGTCTTGGATGGTTGCTTGGGTGACGTGGCATGGATGTTCTGCCTGATATGATTGCCTTGCCTGATGACTGTCCCATCTTGATGCTTATCTCATCTTGGCGATTGTCCTGCTTTAATGATTATCTCTTGGAAACGGTTTTGATTGGGCTATGTGCTGATATTTAACGGCTGGTTTCAGCACGGCGCCATCACCGAGTTGATCGATCAGGGCACGTTGAATTTCCTGCCATGGGGTCTGGTGATCGGGGTACTTAAATCCGCCCGCTTTTGCCAGTTCAGCATATCGTTTGCTTAATTCTTTATCAGAAACAAGGATATTGACCTCCCCCTTGTTCAGGTCAATTCGGACAGGGTCCCCGGTTTTGACAATGGCCAACCCTCCCCCCGCCGCCGCTTCGGGGCTTGCATTCAATATTGAGGGAGAGCCTGAAGTGCCCGACTGGCGCCCGTCCCCAATACACACCAGGTCTGAAATTCCCTGTTTTATCAAATAGTCAGGCGGGCGCATGTTGACGACTTCTGCAGCTCCTGGATAACCAATGGGGCCGGCACCCCGCATGAATAATATGGTATTTTGATCCATTGCCAGGTCCTTATCATCAATGCGCTTGTGATAATCTTCGGGACCATCAAAGACTACCGCTCTGCCCTCAAATGCATTGATATCATCAGGATTATTCAAATAGCGGTGACGAAAGTCATCTGAGATCACACTGGTTTTCATGATGGCATTGTCAAACAGATTGCCTTTTAATACCAGAAAACCAGCTTGGTTTTTGAGTGGATTTGAATAGGGACGAATGACGTCTTTATTCCTGATTGCTGCTGTTGCGCAGTTTTGCCCGATGGTTTTTCCGTTGACCGTGGGTGCATCGATAAAAATTTTGCCGTTTTTTATTAGCTCAGAGATAATGGCGGGTACGCCACCTGCCCGATAAAAATCCTCGCCAAGATATTCTCCAGCGGGTTGCATATTTAACAACAGGGGAATGTCGTAGCCGTGACTTTGCCAGTCCTCAATACTTAGCTTCACGCCCATATGCCGCGCGATCGCGTTGATGTGGATGGGAGCATTTGTCGAGCCACCAATGGCGGAATTGACCGCAATGGCGTTGAGAAAGTTTTTACGGGTGAGAATATCTGAGGGTTTGATGTCCTTTTTCACCATTTCAACGATGCGCAGGCCGGTGCGATATGAGATTTCCTGCCGGTCCCTGTAGGGGGCGGGAATGGCGGCGGCACCGGGCAATTGCATGCCCAGAGCTTCCGCCAGTGAATTCATTGTGGAGGCCGTGCCCATTGTGTTGCAAAAACCGGTTGAGGGGGCTGAAGAGGCAACCAGTTCTATGAACTGTTTTGCATCTATTTCGTTGGCGGCCAGCATTTGGCGCGCTTTCCAGACGATGGTTCCCGACCCGGTGCGCTCTCCTTTATAATATCCGTTAAGCATGGGACCAACGGAAAGGGCAATGGCTGGAATATTCAGCGTTGCTGCCCCCATGAGCATTGCAGGGGTGGTTTTGTCACAACCAATTGTGAGCACAACCCCGTCAAGTGGATAGCCATGCAACACTTCCACCAGTCCCAGATAGGCCAGGTTTCTATCAAGGCCTGCCGTGGGGCGCTTGCCGGTTTCCTGTATCGGGTGGACGGGAAATTCAATGGCGATGCCACCCGCTTCGCGGATGCCCTCACGCACTCGCTCGGCTAATACAAGATGGTGACGGTTGCACGGTGACAGGTCTGAGCCGGTTTGGGCGATGCCGATTATGGGCCTGCCGGACTGCAATTCCTGTTGGGAAAGGCCAAAGTTCAGATAGCGCTCAAGATAGATTGCCGTCATGTCCGTGTTGCGGGGATTGTCAAACCATGCTTTGGAACGCAAAACGGGCTTCTCTCCAGCTTTAGTCTGCTGTGGTTTGTGCTCATTGGAGTCGTCATCAGAAATTGTCATCGTTGAAATCTCCTGTCGGCTGATCCATGGTTTGACAAGCCCCTTGCATTGAACCTTGAACAGAAAATTTACACAAGCCAAAGCCGGGATGTTTTGACTTTTGTGCGCACATGGGAAAACATCCATTCATGTCTGATGATATTCAAACCAGCGACGTTCAGATCATTGCCATTTTGCGCGGAATAGAAACTGCCGAAGTGGAGGCCGTTTTTGGCGCTTTGATAAAGGCGGGCATTAACCGGATTGAAATTACACTGAATTCCACTTTGGCCCTTAAGAGCATCGAATTGGCAGCGCGCAGATTTGGAGATATTTGCAAGGTGGGTGCGGGCACTGTGCTGACACAGCAGGATGTGGAACAGGTGGCGGCGTGTGGTGCGCAATTTGTGGTTTCTCCCAACTGCAATCCCGATGTCATTCTGGCCACACGAAAGGCAGGGCTTGGCTCCTATCCGGGTATCATGACCCCCAGCGAGGCGTTTGGCGCCATTCAGGCCGGGGCAACGGGATTAAAGGTTTTTCCGGCGGAGATTATTGGGCCAACGGGTATTAAGGCGATGAAGGCCGTGCTGCCACCAAATATTCCGCTATTTGCTGTGGGGGGGGCAAACCCGGATAATTTTTCGGCCTATATTGATGCGGGCTGTTCAGGATTTGGGCTTGGCAGTTTTTTGTATCGTCGGGGTGACACAGCGCAAAGGGTCGCGGTGCAGGCGCAGATTGCAGTCAGTGCAATTAAGGATATCAAAAGGGCAGCTTTGGAGCAGATCGGGTGACTTGTTTTGAAAGCCTCATCCTGGAAACCGGGAACGCCATGGCCGATAAATATCGGTAATGGCCGGGCGAATCCAAAAGCTTTCTCCGGTCCACTTCAGCCAATGCACGCCTTTGTCTCTAAGATCATATGTATCAATTGTCTGCGTTGAAAGACGACATGAGGGCGGCGCTTTTTCTCTGGTGATGACAATATCGGCACGGGCACAATCTTCATCAAAAGCATCGCGGCTGGTAACAAGGGCCACCTCAAAATTTTTGCCGGTATAGTAACAACCGGATGCGTCACACGGGGCGGCGCCCTGTGCGCTTTTTATGGGTTCCATATAGGTTTCACTCCATGCCCGCACGGCAAAACTGTTGGCGCGGCCTGAAACAAGTTCAAGTTGTTTGTCCAGTCGCACGGCAATGGCTTTGGTGGAATCTGCAATCAGGATATCAGGCGCGGGCAAAGTGCCAAACGCGGGCACCATCAGTCCCGCCAATGCCAGCCCGGCAAACCGTATTCGCTGATGAAAAAATGCAAACCAGCCCAACCCTGCAACGCCGATCATCAGGGCGGTGGGGCCAAGAATGGGAGCAGAAACCAACCCCGCGCCAAAAGAGGAAATCTGTTGGGCAACAAAGATGATTTTTTCGATGCCCCAGCCCATGGTTTTCAGGAAAACAGGTTCAATGCCCAGGGGCATAAACAATACGGCAATCAGGGCGGCGGGCAGCACAACAAGCGAAACCAGGGGGATGGCGATCATGTTTGCAAACATGCCAAACGGGGCGACCTGCTGGAAATGATAGGCGGCAAAAAGCGCGGTGGCCGCCCCTGCGATCATTGAAGTAAGGGCAATGGCCCCCATGGAATCCACAAATTTTCTGAACCAGTTCTTTGGACCGGCAAACCCGCGCTGATATCCTTCATATGCCCCCACAAGGGCGGTTACGGCGGCGAAAGAGAGCTGAAAACTTGGCCGAAAAATAGAGGCGGGATCAACAAGGATTACGAATATGGCCGCAAATGCGACATTGCGCATGGTCAGGGCTTTCCGTCCTGCCAGTACCGCGACAAATACCAGCAGCAGCATTAAGGTCGCGCGAATCGCGGACACTGAAGCCCCCGAAATCACAAGATAGGTGAGCGCTGCCACCATGCCGGCAATGGCGGCGGTTTTCTTTACATTGACAATCTGGCCAAGAACATAAGAGCCGGCCAGTGCCATGCGAACGGCGGCGAAAACGCCGCCCGCAACAAGGGACAGATGCAGGCCCGATATGGCCAGAACATGGGCAAGACCGGCGGCGGCAAGGTCGCTTCTGATTTTGGGATCTATCTGGCCCTGATCGCCGATTATCAGTGCACGGGCAATTCCCGAATTTGGCGGGTCAAGGGTGGCGTCGATACGTTGGCCTATGAAATCGCGCAATTCCTGAATCGCTCTGAAAATATTTCCCCGTTGTTCAGCTTGTGTCGTCAGGACAGGTCCGGTTGCAGAACCAAATGCACCGATTCCGTCAAAATAGGCATGGAATTGAGAATCAAAACCACCCGGCACAACCGGACCGGGAACGCGATACAGGCGCATGGGGGCAGCAATCATATCTCCCACTTTTGGCACCTGATCTGCGGGCAGTAGAATTCTGGCCCGTTTTATCGGGGGTGAAGAACGCCCCTCAAGGGATGTTATCTGGGAAATAATTATCCGGGCACGTTCAGAATCATTGGAATGAATTGCATCAACACGGGCGCTATACTGCCCATAAAACGACCCATAAAGCATTTCTGTTCCAAACAGTTTTCCGTGTATTGGCAACAAATTAAACCCCACCCAAATGCCGCACAGCAAAAAAATAAATGGTACAATCACCGCGCTGGTGCGCCAGAGATAAAATGCAATTGGCAAAACCGCCGAAAAAACCACAAGAATAAGCGGACTGGGTTCAAAAACTGTCGCGCAATAGAGCAATATGCCCGCAATCATCATGAAGGGTTGAAGAATGAGCAAACGCCGGTTTCCCACGGCTTTGACCAAGTAAGAGAGCATCAGAGAAACGGGGCTGGCCGTTTGTTGGCGAGTTAGAAATGGGGG
>WFOP01000342.1 GCA_015487985.1 Hyphomicrobiales bacterium | reverse complement strand
GGCATATTCAGGTGGAACCTTGCTGGTTTTAATTGGATAGCTTTTCAGTGGGCTTACTTTGTGCCAACAGGGTAAACAAAGTGTTTGGGTGGGTGGCAAAATGAGAAAAAACTTGGGGTTTGTTTTTTATAACAAATGGCAACACGGGTGACGGGGAACTTTTTTCTTGAGCCATGCAGTGCTATGATCAGTTACGGCGAATCCCTTTAACTGAGTCAGAACAAGATATTTTGAGTGGCCTTGTATACATATTTATCGGTTTGTTTTCGCTTGCCATTGCAGGGGGCGCTTACTTTGGGCTGACTTTTACCCCCATTGAATCATTTCTTTTTGGCCTGATCGCTCTTGGCTTTGCGCTGATTTTGTTACAACGAAGGCTTCACCAGCGCGACCTGCTGCGGCTTGAAAAATCTATTCAGGATCTTTCAAGGCTGCTTTCCACCGATGCCCAGGCGGGCAAAAACCTTTCCCAGCGCCTGAACGCGATTGCCGATATCGAGGCGGAACAAAGGCTTGAAGTGCTCGAGGGAGATATGTCGGTTCTTGGGACCGTGGTGCGTCAACTGGCCGAATCAATGGCGGATCTGGAACAGGAGGGGTTGAATAAGACAGTTCAACCCCAGGCCGTACCTGATGAAGATGACATGTTGGTTCCCGGCGATCTGAACAAGCCTGTTGAGCCGGTAATTCCAGCGGAAATGTTGCGTCAGGCTCTTAGCGAAGATCGCCTGTTACACCATATCGAGCCGATTATAACCCTGCCCCAGCGCCGCACCCACGGTTATGATCTTGTGCCCCGGCTGATGCTCGAAGACGGGGAACTGGCGGTAGCTGAAGATTTTATGCCCACCTCGGCGGGGGCGCTGGACCTTGTTGCCGAGATTGAAGCGTTGGCGCTTGTTGATGCCATTACATTTTCTCGTCGTGCCATCACAGCGGGCGATCCGGTAATTGTTTATGCTCCGCTTTCCCTTGCCACGCTGAGCAATGAGCGCGAAACCAAGCGGGTGCTTTCCCTGCTCGATGCCAACAAGGCAGTCGCAAAATATATCTGCTTTATTATTTCTGAAAGTCAGTGGAGCGAGTTAACCGGTGGCCAGCGGACCGCCGTTGAAACCATGGTAAAATATGGCGTCAGGTTTTCTCTTTCCCATGTGCGCTCTTTGCGCCTGAACTTTTCCGATCTGGCGGAAATGGGTATTTCAACAATTCGTGCGGACACCAAAAGGTTTATCGATCAGCCCGCAACCTATACCGATTTCCATACGGCAGACATCGCAGCCTATGTTAACCGGTTCGAGATCGATCTGATTATGACCAATGTGCAAACCGAACAGCATGTGCTCACATTGCTCGATGACGGGATTGGTTTGGCGCAGGGACCACATCTGGCGATGCCAGGCCCCATGCACTCGGATTTTGTAAAACCGGGCAAGGCGATGCCCAAACCCAAATTGGCCTGAGCCAAACCAGCTTAAGTCATATTGGCTCAACCGGTGAAGGGTATCAGAACATCGCGTCAATGGCGTTTTGATCGACCCCGTTGCTGGAGGGACCGGAGAGCAACTGGTCTTTTTTGCTCTGCTCCTTGTCGCTCAATACCGGCCCCATGCCTTTTTCGTGACTGTCCAGCATTTCACAAAGAACCACAATCCGCTCTTCAATGACTTCTACCGTATCCACCACCTTGGTTACTCTTTGCCCGGTGATATCCTGAAACGAACAGGATTCAAATATATCCATCATCTGATTGGTGACCAGTTCTTTATATTCGGCTTCCGCCAGGTCCTGCGCCCCAAGCACCGTTTCGGCGGCGTTCATGATCGAATTTGTCGCCGTCTCCGTGGCTTTGACCACCTCAGAAAGCTCTTTGCCCATTTCCGGGATCCGGTTGTTGGCAATGTCATCGGCGTGAACTTTGGATATTTCGCTGCGCAGGGTGACAATTTTTTTCAGAATACCGCGCAATTCCTTTTGCATGGTAACATCAATTCTGCGCAACAGGGGTTGTAGAGAACTGGTGAGCAATTCGGCAACGCCGATGACATCGGTCAGGGTCATCTGGCCGCCCGGATTATTTTTCAGCCGGTCCCCAAGGTCCAGTATGGATTGCACAACCATGTCATCGCTGGCTGTGTCTGTGGTTGGTTTTTTTTGTGCCTTTGCCATTTTTTTAAGCTCCAAACACCGCATCAATTTTGCCCTTGAGAGTTTGAGCGTTAAACGGTTTCACAATATAATTGTTCACTCCCGCTTTTTTGGCGGCGATGACGTTTTCGGTTTTGGATTCGGCGGTCACCATAATAAACGGCGTGCGTGCAGACTCCGGTCTCTGGCGCACATGGCGAAGCAGGTCATATCCCGTCATTGGCTCCATATTCCAATCGGAAATAACCAGCCCGTATTTTTTTGCCTCGATTTTTTTTAGCGCCTCTGTGCCATCAGCGGCATCATCAACATTTTCATACCCTAATTGCTTCAGCAAATTTCTCAGTATGCGCACCATGGTGGAATAGTCATCCACAACAAGAATTGGCGAGTTGGCTTCAAGTGACATAAATTATACCTCTGAAATTGCTGGACATGAGCCAAGAAGGCACATTCCATTGTGTTGAACCTGATGAAAAGGCTAACCCCGCGCCCTTAAAACGCGGGTAAAGTCTCAACTAAGTAAAAGCCCGCCGGCGCGAGGCTGTAAAAGCCCGCCGGCGCGAGGCTGTAAAAGCCCGCCGGCGCGAGATAAAACATCCCCCTTGTCGATGAAGCACTTATATCCCTTGCCAAGGGCGCAACAAACGGGCAATTTCCCGCCAGAATTATGCGCGACCAATCGCATCTGGAGTTTTTCTTGACTAAGTTTCATATTTTTACCGGCCCCAATGATGTGCCTGCGGCTTTGAAAAACTGTGTTGTGGCCATCGGAAATTTTGACGGCATACATTTGGGCCATCAAAAAATCATTGCCAGAACCCTTGAGATTGCCCGGCGGGATAACAGGCCTACCGTGATGCTGACTTTTGAGCCGCATCCGCGTGATTTTTTTGCCCCCGAGCCTTTTATGTTTCGTTTGACGCAAGGGGAGCAAAAAGCACATTTGGCCAAAGCCCTTGGCATGGACGGCATTATGATATTGCCCTTTGATGGCAAATTGGCCTCGCTTGAGGCTGAACAATTCGTGTCGGATTTTCTGGTGGATGCCCTTGGTGCCTCAAGCGTGGTGGTGGGGGAGGATTTCCATTTTGGCCGCGCCCGAAAAGGCACGCCTCAATTTTTGCAGCAGGCGGGAAAGGGAGCGGGGTTTGACGTTCATCAACTCCAATTGCTGCAATCTGAAAGCGATGCGGTTTCCTCTTCGCGTATCCGCGCTTCACTGACCACAGCAGAACTTGATCTGGCAAATCGCCTGTTGGGTTATCACTGGTTGATTGCAGGGGAAGTGATTAAAGGCGATCAGCGGGGCCGCGAACTGGGTTATCCCACCGCCAATTTCAAACTGTGTGAAACCTGCCTGCTGGCGCGCGGCGTTTATGCGGTGCGGGTGCGCCTTGGGGAAAGACTGTTTGACGGGGTGGCCAGCTTTGGCAAACCCATGTTTGATATTCACCAAAACCCGTTTGAAGTGCATATTTTTGACTTTGACGAGGATATATATGGCCAGCATATAGAAGTTGCGCTAGTAAGCTTTATCAGAGGGCAAATGACTTTTGACGGACTGGATGAATTGATTATGCAAATGGATGCCGACAGCAAGAAGGCAAAAGCCGCTTTGGCAGCGGTGGGCCCCATATCTCCACTGGATGAAAAGCTGGGGCTGATTATCAAGGGATAGGGGCCGTTGGCTGCTATTCCGCAAAAGCTCTTTTAACGTGAGGGAACGCTTGATAGAAGCGTTCCCAGATCATTTGTTCCTTTTAAGAAATTCAGGCCCGATATGACTAAAGAAAACACTGGCGCGACCGCACGCGACTATTCTGACACCCTTAACCTTCCCAAAACAGATTTCCCCATGCGCGCAGGGCTGCCCCGGCGCGAACCCGATTGGCTGAAACGTTGGGAAGACATGGATATTTTTTCCAAACTGCGCGAGCAGGCTAAGAATCGTGAAAAATTCACCCTGCACGATGGTCCCCCTTATGCCAACGGCAATATCCATATCGGCCATGCGCTCAACAAAGTGCTCAAGGATATGGTCACCCGCTCCATGCAGATGCTGGGCTATAATTCAGCCTATGTGCCGGGCTGGGATTGCCACGGCCTGCCCATTGAATGGAAGATCGAAGAGCAATAT
>WFOP01000341.1 GCA_015487985.1 Hyphomicrobiales bacterium | reverse complement strand
TGTCAAACTTATCGGCCAGCCTGAAACCGGCAAGGCCACCCTTGTGGTGGCAAACCATATTTCATGGACTGACATTATTGCCATCGGCTCGGTGGCCGATGTTACATTTGTTGCGCGCGAAGAACTTAAATCCCGGCCCTTTGTGGGGTTTTTCTCGCGCATGCAAAAAACCATTTATGTGGATTCTTCAAAAAAGGCCGCCGCCCAGACCGCAACCAGCGAAATGGCGCGCCGGATGGTGGATGGGGGGGCCGTTTGCCTGTTTGCCGAGGGGCGCTCGGATGTGGGGACCCATGTCTTGCCGTTTCGCTCCGGGCTGGTTGCCGCCGCCCAGACCGCCCTGATTGATGCAGGGGCAAAATATGTTTCCATTCAACCCGTTACCATCGCCTATACCCATCTGCAGGGCCTGCCCATAACCCGGCCCGAACGGGCACTGATTTGCTGGATCAAGGCAAAATCCATCCGGGAAAACATATGGGATATTTTGATGTCGGGCACAAAAAATGTAACCGTTTCTTTTGGCAAACCCATGCCACTGGCCGAAGGGTCCAACCGCAAGGCAATTACCCAGCAGGCGGAAAACGAAGTGCGCCGGATGCTGGTGGCGCTCAATCGTGGTGGAAAAACACTTGAAAAGGCCTGAAATAGGCTGCAAACAGCACCGCGCACCTTTTTGTCCAATTCACCTGTGCGCCCGATTGAAGCGAAATAATTATGTCTGATAATCCTGAAAACAAAGTGCCCAAAAAACTGTTTATCAAAACCTTTGGCTGTCAGATGAATGTTTATGACAGTGATCGCATGGCGGACGCCCTTGCGCCACAAGGTTATGAGCAGACCGGTATCATGGAAGATGCCGACCTTATCCTGTTAAATACCTGTCATATTCGCGAAAAGGCATCCGAAAAGGTATTTTCTGAATTGGGGCGGATGAAAAAACTGCGCGATGAGCGTGAACACAATGGCAAAACCACCAAGATCGGGGTGACCGGTTGTGTGGCTCAGGCCGAAGGGGATGAGATAATTGCCCGCGCGCCGGTGGTCGATCTGGTGGTGGGGCCCCAGTCCTATCATCGTCTGCCCGAACTGGTGGCCAAAGCCAGGACTGAGCGGGTGATTGATACTGAATTTCCCGAAGAAGACAAATTTGAACATCTTCCCGGCCCGACAAAAAAGGCAACTGTTTTGCGCGGCCTGACATCGTTTTTAACGGTGCAGGAGGGGTGTGACAAATTCTGCTCCTTTTGTGTTGTGCCCTATACACGGGGCAATGAAGTATCCCGCCCTGTTTCTCACATCGTGGCGGAGGCAAAAAATCTTGCCGCTGCCGGGGTGCGCGAAATCACCCTTTTGGGTCAGAATGTGAACGCCTATCACGGGCAGGGCGCTGATGGGGCTGACAAGGGCCTTGGCGCGCTTTTGTTTGAGTTGGCAAAAATTGATGGGCTGGATCGCCTCAGATATACCACTTCCCACCCTAACGATATGGATGATGAACTGATCGCCGCCCACCGCGATCTTGATCAGCTAATGCCCTATTTGCATTTGCCCGTTCAGTCCGGCTCTGACCGGATATTAAAGGCCATGAACCGCAGGCATACCGCAAAATCCTATTTTGAGGTGATTGACAAGATACGCGCCGCCCGGCCCGATATTGCCCTGTCCGGGGATTTTATTGTCGGCTTTCCCGGCGAAACCGATGCGGACTTTGCCGACACCATGACACTGGTGAAAGAAATTGGCTATGCCAGCGCCTATTCCTTCAAATATTCGCCTCGCCCGGGCACCCCCGGTGCGCTAATGAGCGATCAGGTGGCGCGCAAAGTTGCCGATGAGCGGCTTCAGGCGTTGCAAAGTCAGATCAAACAGGGCCAGAGTGCGTTCAATCAGGCGTGTGCCGGGCGGACAATGGATGTTTTGGTTGAAAAACAGGGCCGCCTTGAGGGGCAGGTGGCGGGGCGCTCGCCATACCTGCAGGCGGTGCATGTGGATGGGGATGTTTCACTTATCGGCTCGATTGTGCCGGTTAAAATCAAATCCATCGGGCCAAATTCACTATATGGGGAATTGATTGACACCAGCATGCCCAAAACCGCTAATATGGTGGAAAATACCACCCATGCCACAAGTGAACGGAGTGCATAGAAAACTTGATTGAACATAAACCACGCCCCTCAGGTCAATTGGAAATGGCCTTTGAGGACAACCGGCTCGCCGTTCAACTCTATGGTGAATTTGACCAGAATATTGCTTTGATTGAACAACGTCTGGACGTTGAGATCACCCCGCGCGGCAATCATCTGATGCTCAAAGGCCCCGCCGGGGCAGTTGAACTGGCCCGAACGGTGCTTGATTCCCTTTATGATCTGCTCGAGCAGGGCGGCGCTGTGGCCATTGGTGATGTGGATGGTGTTATTCGAATGGTACAAACCAGGGATGCACAATTGCCCCTGCCAACGCTGGAAAATGGCGGTCGTGTGCGTATGGCCCAAATCGCCACCCGCAAGTCAACTATTGTGGCCCGCACCCCCGCACAAGACGCCTATATGCGCAGTTTTGCCAGCCATGACCTGTGTTTTGGCATTGGCCCGGCAGGCACCGGAAAAACTTATCTGGCGGTGGCCTATGCCGCCTCTTTGCTGGAGCGGGGAGATATCAACCGCATAATCCTGTCGCGTCCGGCGGTGGAAGCGGGGGAAAGGCTGGGCTTTTTGCCCGGTGATATGAAAGAAAAGGTCGACCCTTATCTGCGCCCGCTATATGATGCGCTTTATGACATGCTGCACCCGGAAAATGTGGACCGGTTTCTTGAATCCGGCCTCATCGAAGTGGCCCCGCTCGCCTTTATGCGCGGGCGCACCCTTTCCAATGCAGTAATCATTCTGGATGAGGCGCAAAATACCACATCAATGCAGATGAAAATGTTTCTCACCCGAATGGGGGAAAACTCAAAAATGATCGTGACCGGGGATCCCTCACAGGTGGACCTGCC
>WFOP01000340.1 GCA_015487985.1 Hyphomicrobiales bacterium | reverse complement strand
TTGCTGAACGGAACTATCAGGGTCGGTTCAAGCAGCATGTTCTAAAAAGATTTCATCAAGACGAAATACGAAAACAAACGGGACCAAGACCATGAACACAGCACTGAAAAATCTGATCGCCGCCGCCACCGCAGGGCTTTTGATTGCTGGAGCCGCCGCATTTTCCATCAGCCCGGCAATGGCCGCCGGCTATGATGTGGGTAAGGCGGGGCAGGTTGTAAATGTTCAATCCTGGGACAAGCTCAATGTGCGCAAATGGCCCGCCCACTATTCACAAAAAATCGGCGCCTTTGCACCGGGCACATATGTTTATATCGAGCGCTGCATCATTAAGGAAAACGCCGCTGACTGGTGCAAAGTGGGGCGCGATAACACTTATGGCTGGGTTAATTCACGTTATTTGATATTGGCGCAACAACCTTCCGGCTGACATTTTGTAAACTGATTTTTTTCATACGACCTCCTTCCTTTCCTCCCCTGCCTCAATGAGGTTGACTTTACTCCGCTTTTGTTTTCCCTGAACGGGGGCAGCAAGGCGGAGTTTTTTTTATGGCAAATCCAGTTTTGGCAGAGTTGAAACGAAGTAATCGGGTTGAAAATATTCACCGGGGGGCTTTTGTTGTGGTGGATGAAAACGGAAAAATATGCTTTTCAGCCGGAGACGTGGATAGAGCAATTTTTCCGCGTTCGGCGATCAAATCCATGCAGGCGCTGGCCTTGTTCAAGTCCGGTGCAGTACAAAAGTTTGACCTGAACAATGCTCAGATTGCTATTTGCTGCGCTTCCCACCACGCAGAACCAAGGCATATTGAAGCGGTATCGGGTTTACTTGAAACCATTGGCTGCACGGCTGACGATCTGGAATGTGGCGCCCACGCCCCCTCCAACCGCCGGGCAAGAAACGCCCTGTTTGAAGCGGGAGAGAAACCGGGAAATATTCATAATAACTGTTCGGGAAAACACGCGGGCATGCTGGCGGTTGCCAAGGCAATCGGGGTGCCCCTCAAGGGATATTCCGAGCGCAATCACATGGTACAATTTTTGGTGCGCCAGAGTATTGAAGAATTGACGGGGGCTTCTCTGTCGAGCCAGATGTGTGGAACCGACGGGTGTTCAGTTCCCACCTGGGCCGCGCCGCTCAAGAGCTTCGCCGATGGTTTTGCCAGAATGGCAACCGGCAAAAATCTGGATCAAAAAACCCGCCGGGCAACAAACAGAATTTTTGACGCTATTGTTGAAAATCCATTTCTGGTGGGGGGGGGCGGGACATTTGATACCGAAGTCATGGAGCATTTCGGCTCACGTCTTGTTTGCAAAATTGGTGCGCAAGGGGTGTTTTGTGGGGCAATCCGCGATTTGGGTCTGGGGTTTGCCCTCAAATGTGATGATGGCAATATGCAGGCCGCAGAGGTCATGGTGGCCAGAATGCTTCTGGATGTGACGCGACCCAATCAAATCCAGCAAGAATTTTTGAAGCGGCGCCAGAACATAGTGCAAAAAAACTGGCGGAAACTGGACGTTGCGACCATGAGCGCATGCAACTGACAATCATTTTTGGTCTGTTTTTTTGTCCGCGCTGATTTATGCCGCCAGATAGCTGATTTATGCCGCCAGATATTTGAGTTTGATTGACCCAAGTCATGGCAAAAATTGTGCTGCTTGACACAATGGAGACGTTATGCACGGGCGAAAATATCATTCGTGTATATAAAATCTGCCATGTGCATGACCCCAGAATACCCATGAAACACTGTTCCTGAAAGGAGAGCGCCATGATTGTGCTCACGGAATGGAGAAAGCTGGTTTCTGGGGCAATTATTGTGGTTATTGCCCTTGCTGGCTTACCTCTGATGATTAGTGCGGCGAATGCCGCTGAAGACGATGTGGACATCGTATCCATTACACGGGGGGGACTGCTTTATGACAAATGGTATAAAGTAATCAAGGCACCCGAACCCCAGGAAACCCATGCGGCCTGGCCCGCCAGTAATACCAACAAGGATGGTGCCACAACCTGGCGCTGCAAATCCTGCCATGGTTGGGATATGATGGGGAATGAGGGGGCCTATAGTTCCGGCTCCTACCTGACCGGTATCCCCGGTATTACCTCTATGGCCAATGTACCGATTGCGGACATTATTGCCATTCTCAAAGACGATACCCACGGCTTTGAAGGCATGATGGATGAAGGGGATTTTTATGATCTGGCAAATTTCGTTTCCAACGGCCAGATTGACATTGATGCCCTGATTGAGCGTGAAACAAAGAGTGCAAACGGGGATGCGGGGCAGGGGGGCGCCTATTATGGCACCCTTTGCCTGAATTGCCACGGCGTTGACGGTGACCTGCCCAAGGATATGGGCACAACGCTTGGAACGTTGGCGAACTCAAATCCATGGGAAATAATTCAAAAGATTCTCAATGGACAGCCGGGCGAACAAATGCCGGCAATGCGTGCATTTGATGTGCAGGTTTCAACCGATATCCTGGCATATCTCCAGACACTGCCGTTGGACGAATAGCATTTCGCAACTATGCCCGCGCAGGGCAATAAGGGTTTGATTCCTGACTGCGCGGGAGTGTTTTCCTCGTGGGACGGAGCGAAAAAATGTTTGGATTTATCAAAAAATGCTGGAACTGGTTCTGGACACCGACAAGCCGGATTGCGCTGGGGGTGATCGTGCTGTTTGGATTTGGCGGTGGAATTGTTTTCTGGGGGGGACTGCATACGGCTATCGAGGCGACAAATACGATTGAGTTTTGTGTGTCGTGTCACGAGATGGATCAGCTGGTTTATCCCGAATATAAAGAAACGATACATTATACCAATGCATCGGGCGTGCGCGCGATTTGTACCGACTGCCATGTGCCCAGGGAATGGGGGCCGATGATGGTGCGCAAATTTCAGGCAACCGGTGAAATATGGGCCAAAATTATCGGACGGGTGGATACGCCGGAAAAATTTGAAGAACACAGATGGGCATTGGCCAACCGTGTCTGGG